>CAZZPD010000027.1:3241-16602 GCA_964655885.1 uncultured Candidatus Izemoplasmatales bacterium
GGTTGATAATCCCCAATATTTTCTAAATGTTCACAATCTTCTGGTACTAATGATCTGTCATCATATATATATTCAGTTGTTATATTTGTTGTTTCATTACTACTTGATTCTACTGTTGTTTCGTTCGTTGTATTTTCACCACAACTCACTAAACCAATAATCAGCAGAGTCATAAATACGATAAATATTTTCTTCATATTACTCTCCTGTAATACCTGTTCTATCAATACTTTCTACGAAATGTCTTTGGAAGATAAAGTAGATAATTAATAGAGGTAATAATGTTAATACATTACCAGCTAATTTAACTGCTTGCATCAACTGTCTTTCAAAACTTCCTTCTGGATAAACACTAACATAATCATTGATAAAAGAATTGATTCTGATTGGTAATGTCTTTAAAGGTAATGTGACTGGGAAAGGATCTTGACTTGTCAAGAACAAACCAGAAACATAAGTCTCATTATAATACCAAACCATACTAAATAAAAATACAATGATGATTGAAGGAATAGCCAAAGGTAATGCTATTCTAAAGAATATTTGTAAGTTTGAAGCGCCATCTAGTTGAGCAGATTCTTCTAATGATTTAGGCACCATTCTAAAGAATTGATAGAAAATCAAGATAAAAATTGCTCCATTTAATCCTTGTCCTAAAATAGCAGGATAAACAAATGCTCTTAAAGATCCAAGCAAGTTATATTCAGCATACATTCTAAATGTTGGCAACATAGTAACTTGTGGAGGGATAATAAATGTCATAATCATTAATACAAATAATACTTTCTTAAGTGGAAAATTAAATCTAGCAAATCCGTATCCAATAATTGCACTAGATACTGTAGCTGATAATGCTGGGACAATACTTAAATACATTGCATCTAATAATGCTCGAGGATATGTAACAATGAAAGGTTGCCCATCAATAATAGTCGTTTCTAAATTTTTCCATACGATAGCGTAGTTTTGCCAATTAAACTTGGAAGGTATCCAGTTAACTGTTGGACTGATAATATCTTCTACTGTCATTAGACTGTTAGTAATCATGTAAAGTACTGGATAAAGATAAATATATCCTAGACTTATCAATAAAGAATATATCAGAATTTTATATAAAAGTCCATCAGTAAACTTCATTCCAACAAAAATTCTTTTAAATCTAATTCCTACTTGTTTATAATCTTTTTCTTTAATTAAAGCCGTAACATCTTTAAAGAAGGCTCTAGTGTTTTTAAATAGTTTCATCGTCTAGACCCCTTTCTTATGTTAATGACTCCTACAAATACAAGAATAATCACTACCATAACAAGGAAATAGATCCAAGCCAAAGCACTACTGTACCCAAAACCGGTTGTTAAGGTTCCAGCAGTCGACCTGCCCATCATAATATCTTTAATATATATAATTACTGGATTCAAACTAAATACACTCATTGATACAACAGTATAAACGATTGACACAGATATAAGCGGCATGATTGAAGGTAACGTAATTTTCCAGAATGATTCCCATGGACTAGCCCCATCAATCATTGATGCTTCATAGATTGCTTTATCAATTTTTTGTAATCCAGCTAATAATATTAGAATTTGAATTCCAGAGAACCAAAGTACTAAAAGTATTGTTTCCAATAGGTTTTGTATTGGGTCAGAAATAAATTCTCCAACATTATCTAAAATTAGATTAATAATATCATAATTAGCAATGGAAGGTAATGTTGTCGCTCCTTGATTAATTAACTCACCAATAATTGGCCCTGATGAAATGATAACTGGTAAGAAGAACACTGTTCTCCAAAATCCTTTACCTTTGATATCTTGATTAATTAACATCGCAATAATTAGAGCAAACACGATTACTACTGGCACATTAAATAATGTATTCATTACATAATCAATTAATATTTCCACAAAATATGGATCACTAATAAACGCAGCTTTAAAGTTATTAAATGCTTGCCACTGTAAAACAATATCTGATCCATCTAAATTAACTTTGAAGAAGCTTAAATATAAACTATAAAACACTGGATACAATGAGAAAACTAAATAACCAATGATCCAGATTAAGATAAACATATACCCTAGGGTCGCTTCTCTTCGCTTGTTAGTAATTTTAATTTTTATAAAACTAAATAGGATTAAATGTGTATTTGTAAATCTAATCACAAAATTATGAGTCAATGCATGCCATATTTTTGTTAAGATTGGATCAATTTTTTCTATATAGAATTCACCGATTTTAATTAGTGCTTTTCTAAGAGGTGATTTAACATTTTTATTAAAGAATCCACCAATACTTGCAAAAACTTTTTTCATTAGCTAACACCTCCCACATAATAATCCATATCTGGTACTGTTATAGACCCATCGGTTTTATTAGATGAAGTGTAATTAATATAAATATCAACTCCATTTGAATATGTAACTTTGACAAATCCAAACTCGATGACTTCTCTATCAATTATATAAGCACCATTAACGTATTTTAATGCATTATTGACATAATTGTATTCTTCAGTAACTGTTTCTTTCCATAAATCAAATTCGGTAGTAAAGAATCTTCCCATATCAGTATTTTTTAACTCTGATGATGGTTCATAAGTTAACACAAACGATGGATTCATACCAAAGTCGATAATATTTAATAATGTTTCTCTACCTAAACTATTGAAGTTCAAATATGATGCATATAAATCAATACTACCTTTTAAAACGATTTGTAATAAAGGAACTAAATCATCATAGTATTTTAATTGTGAATTATATAATGGTGCTTCGAAGAATGAATCTGTATATTTATATGCATAGCTAAATGGATAGAAATAATTACCAATTCCATCATATGTTTCCATGATTTCAAGATATGCTTGATATGCATCTTCTCTAAAATAGACCTCACCATCATAAGTTGTAAATAATATACTTGCAATACTTTCAAAAAGTACTTCTACATTTTCATCTGAATAATCTTCATAATCTTTTAGTGCTAATTCATTTGATACATCTGGATAAATTGCATAAATCATTTCATGTACTGCTAGTGGTCTTTCAAATTCTAACTTGAATCTATTAATCCCTTTAGCAACATCTATTCGATAATTAATTCTTGATGTGTCTTCAGAACCTACCACGTAGTTATTGATTAGCATGACTGAATTAGTTTCATTAATGTATTCGATTAAATCTCTGAAACTTGCATTTGACCCTAATGAGTTTTCATAATCTAATTTACTTGGTAGCATGCCACTATAGCCACCTTCATTCCAACCCATTAAAGCTACTCTTTGATTTATAACACCCTGTTCAACAAAGTAATCATACATTTCTTTTACTTGCTTAACTGTACTCATCTTTACTAATGTGCTTCCAAAAAATGATAATTCTGAATCACTCATTAGATAATTCAAGAAGATATCAATATCTCCAGATTGATTTTGTGATTCTAAGACTGACTGATCAATTAAATACTCTCGATAATTATTGGCAATACCAACATAATTAGCGTCATCATTATTCAAGAAATTATAGCTGATAGATATATTTTCATGTAAAGTTCTAACATTTTTATTAATACCGCCAGTACCATCACTTAAATAGCTTTGACGATAAACTTGATTTACATCAAATTTAGTAAATATCAAATTATAAGGGATACTTCTAGCTCCATTAGGGAAAGCATGTAGCCTTGCATTATACTGCCCGCCTTCTACGATTCCGATAACAGCATTCTGATTCACGCCATGAACAGCACCAAATATAGGCATTGATAAAGGATAATTTACAACGGAAGTTGAATATTCTTCTAACCCTAAATCACTTCCAAAGAATCTTTCAATAAGCGGAGTCTGGAATTGTCCATCATTATCTTCATATCTAATTAAAGCTCCAGCACCATCAGGTATTACCATATATCCTGGAATATGATCCATTTCTGTAGCTCCTAATCCAGGGAATAAAGTTATCGAAGATAATAAGATTTTATCTGAGTTTCTTTCTTCTATTGAATCAACTGGAACTGTTGCACAAATTCCTGAATCAGTTAATTTAACTTCAATATCAAAACCAGCATTGATTTCTACATAACCAGTGCTTATTAATTGTTCTAAAGTAATTTCATCATCTAAATATCGATCATAGTTTCTTATGCAATTTCTAGTTGAACAATAACCGCCTAAATCTAAGGATACTTTAATTCCGTCATTTAACGTTTCATATTCACTAGTTAATGCAATATCTTTCAAACCAACATTTTCTTTGATCAACATATCTTTTTCTACTTGGATATAATCAATGCCAATTGATGATTGTAAGAAAGATGAGTATGTATTAGCGTCAGCATCTTTGATAGATGTTGACCATACATAATTCGTTGCTAGATCTTTAACCTTAAAATCAATTGTTTCTTCGTTAAAATATAATTCAAAGTTTGAATTACTTGCGATTAATGCATCATCATCTGAAATTTCAACATAATATGCTAAATCAACAGGTTCATAATCTTCAACGCTTGTGTATCTTGAAGATGCAAGTTTTGCATCTTCAATAAAATCATAATTACTGCTAGTATTAGCTTCATTTGATACCGAAGTAATTTGTAAAGCTTTTACTGTACCAAAAACAGTAAACGAAAGGATTACCACTACGATTACTTTTTTAAATATGTTAACCACGAGTAACCACCTCCATGATGATATCTCTAATCAGAGTCACAACTTCACTTAAAATAATATATATAATAATTGTACTTAGTAATAACATAATCATTGTAAAGAATGAAATAAATATCGAACCAAGAGATTCCTTGACTTGATAATAATGTATTTCTTTTACCATGATAAAGAAATATATAAAGGTTGCCCCATATCCAACAAACATTAATAAATTGATAATAAATGCTTCATTATATGTTAATACTTGGGATAATAATGTAACGATAGGTAATACGATTACGATTGGAGTAACACTGAATACTGTACTGACGTAAACGTCTTTAAACTTACCTTCTCCTTCACGGATAGAACTTACTAATGTATTTGATATTACCCATAAGAAGAATGGCAAGAATATTTTTAATACTTCTTCTAAAATATTGATTTCAGCAATAACTCTAAAATTAAATAATATTCCTAATTTATAAATATAAATCAAATATATCAAGAAATATATAATTAATAGAATTGTAGCGGAGAACATGCTTACTCGTTTTTTACGTTTGATTTCATAACTTCCATCTGAAGGATTTTTCAAGTATTTAAAGACATATAACATCTCATCAACAACTTTAACTTTTTGTTTAACTTTTTTAAATCCTTTTTTAATTGGTCCAGTAGCGAAAGCCATAAAATGAACTCTCATATTAACAAAATAAACTACCAATAACACTAAAGCAATAATTAATACGGTTTCAATATTTCCAAGTAACCAATCATTTCTTACTTCCCAATATGCATCACTATAACCAGCTCTATCATATGAAATCTCATATTCAGTCAGTGCTGTTTCATAATCACCACTACTATAATATGCGTTTCCTAAACCACTATGAGCCAAATCAAATAAATCATTCATCTTGAGAACTTCTTCCCAAGGTCCTTTACTATCAATGTATTGACCGTTTTGATATAGAGAAATCGCTGAATGAACTAGTGTCGCGAATTCAGTTGGAATAAATATTTGTAATTCTTTATTTGCTTCATCTAGAACATAAATATTGTATTTATCATCAACGGCTATCGCTGATGGTATATTAAATGTTCCTTTAATCTGATTAGATACATCTTGACCACCAAAATAGAATAGAAGGTTTCCTTCCATATCATATTCTGATATGGTTCCTGATCTACTAATAACATAAATATTACCTATTGGTCCTACATAAACATCAGCTAAATTTATATCATTCATCATACTTGGTAATAGATTATCACCACTAATGTTTAATCGTTTAACTCCGTATTCTTCTACACCAAGACTCACTGTATGAATTAATCCTCGATCATCAATATCCATATTAGATATTTCAGGAGGGAATATTGTAAATAACCGTTCTCTTTGTTCATCAGTAAAGAACATAAATTGTAATACAGTTCTTAATGAAGGTGAAATTGTATTAGTTCCAAAATAACCAAAGAATTCGCCTGCAGCTGAATATTGCATTAATCCTTTTGAACCGTTATTCAAAATATAAACGTTTCCTTTTGAATCACTAACTATTTTTCTTGGTTGAAATTTATCTTCTCCATAAAGAGGAGATGTTGGTTCTAAGAATTCAACGTCAATTTCACCATCTGGTTTTAGTTTATATGCTTTTTCTGCAGCTTTATCTGCGACATAAATATAACCTTCATCATTAACGAATACACCAGTAGGGTTAATTAAGAAACTATCTCCAAAAATAGTAATTTCATTGCTAGCTAAATTGAATTTTATAATTTTACCAGTGTTTTCAATAAGATTACTTGAAGCAATATATACATAATTATCATTATCAATATAAATATCATTAGGTGTGTCTAACGATTCACCTAAAATTACATCGCTTTCACTTAATGCGATATATGCAGTTTGTGTTCTTACATATTCGCCATTACTACTTGTAAATGTATCATATCTAACTCCTGATTCAGCATGAGTCACTGTACCGAAAGTAACCAATACTAAGAGTGATACAATTATTACACTTAAAATCTTTTTCATTATTTGATACCTGAATGAGCCATTGTGTTCATTACTTTAGACTGCAAGAATATGAAGATAACAATATTCGGTACAAATGTTATCAAACTGGCAGCTGCTAGAACACCTTGACCGGCAACGTTATTACCGGTTCTAGAGGCTAATGTTGTAAAATAAAACGCTAATGTTTTCATTCTTTCATCATTAATGTATAACGATGAGCCACTAACATCATTCCATAACAATTGGAATGACAATATACCCACAGTAGCAAGTGCGGGTGCAATAATTGGTACAATGATTTTTAGGAATACCTCCATTTCACTTGCACCATCTATTTTAGCTGATTCTATCAGTTCATTTGGTGTCTGATCTATAAATTGTTTCACCAAGAATAAACCAACAGGCATAGCTATCAAAGGTAATATTAATACCCAATACGAATCAATCATTCCAGTGTTAGCAATGATTAAATATCTAGGTATTGTAACAGCAATAGGCACAAACATCAGTGCTATTGTGTTGATTTCAAATAATATTTTCTTACCTTTAAATTTTAATTTACTTAAAGCGTAAGCCGCCATTGAAGTAAATAATACACTTAAAAAGACACCAATAGCAGTAATTACAATACTGTTAAACAAATATCTACTAAAAGGAATTCCTGAATCAGCAGCTAATGTAACTAAATCACGGAAGTTTTCTAAAGTAGGTACTCTCACAAAAAATCTAGGCGGATAAGCAAATAATTCATTTTCTGGTTTAAATGCATGACTGACAATAAATAATATTGGTAATGCAATAAACAAAGCCATCGGGACTAAAACAGCGAAGAATTTAAGTTGACTTCTATGAAATCTCGACGGATTTATTTTAGTTCCACTAAAACTAGCCATATTATCCCCCCTTAATCCCTATTTCCAAGTAACTTAAATGTTACTCGGCTAATAGCATATACTAATAATAGCAATACGATAGATATTGCTGATGCGTATCCCATTAAATACCTAATGAACCCGTAATCTTCAATGTGGTTAACAATTAACTGTCCTGAGTATTGCGGAGTTGGATTAGCCCCGGAGAGCATTACTCCAATCGCTCCAGCTTGGAACGTACCCACAACAGCCATAACGGCACCGAAGAGCATCTGCGGTTTCATGGCTGGAATTGTTATATAAAATATCTCTTGCCAACGGTTTTTCATCCCATCAACATAAGCAGCTTCATATAATGACTGATCAATATTTAAAATACCAGCAAGCATTGCTAAGAATCCAACACCCATTGATCCCCATAAAGAAACAATGATCATAATTGTCATTAAGTAATCTCCTGAAGTCAAAAATTGTACTGGCTCTTGAACTAATCCTATTTCTAGTAAAATACTATTTAAATATCCTGTATTATCCCCACTAAATAGAACCGTCCAAACAACTGTCATTGCGATACCTGCAGTCATAGAAGGGCTATATAAAATGATTGCTAATACGGTTCTTGGTTTATGTGGAATTTGAGCTAACATCCATGCAAGTAAGAAACTCATTAAGTATCCAACAGGACCAACTATAAAAGCAAATTTAATTGTGTTCGGTAAAACATATTGCATAAAGATTTCATCTCTAGTTAGTAGTTCAATAAAATTCTTTAAGCCAATAAATTCTGGTGTTTCAATTGTATTAAAATATGTGAATCCTAATCCAACCGCTATTAAAACAGGAACGATAATAAATGTAGTGAATAAAATAATATATGGGGTTAAAAACCATGCGGGTTTATTAATTCTTTTAATCATTTTCATCACGCTCCGTCAACCAATCGCTTATGTTGTATATTGTTGGAACATTATACTCCTTCACGATCACCCCATCGATAACATAATCAAATTCTTCCATTTTATAAAGAATTTCTCGATTCGCCGTTTTAACTGCTTCGTCTAGTGTTACTCTAGGATTCGTATCATCAAATACAATTGAATTCCAAGCGTTAGAAATCTCTCTTTCAATCATATATGATCCAGGAATTCGTGAAGCTTCCATTGCATATTCCCATTGTTCTAAGATTACTTGTTTATCTTGTGTAGGAAGCGGCAAAGTCTCAAAAGCTTCTAAGTTAGCTGTATTCCAAAGATAAGCAGTACCATAAGTTGTTTGTAATCTTTGAGCAAATTCAGATTGAATTGAGGTAGACATCCACCAATCTAAAAACTCCCAAGATTCTTCTGGATACTCAGTATTGCTTAAAATCATTGAAGCTTGAGCCCCACTTGCAGCCCATCTTGAAACTTCTCCTGTTTCTTCGTCTAAAACACCTGGGTGAAGTGTAATACTCCATTTTCCTGCAATTTCAGGAGCCGCAATAGTAAGTTGTAGATATGTTGATAAATCACTAATACCGATTGGTAAAGTCCCATATCTAAAATGATTATAGAAGTTAGGTACTTCAACAGGTAAATTATAAACTGTAAATAGTTCACTCATTAAAGAAATTCCTTCTAAACTTTCTTCTGAGTTAATGATCGTTGACATCCCATCTTCAGCTAATAAAGACCCTCCGAATTGATATATAAAAGGAATTGTAGCAACATAAGGTTTAAATCCCTTAAATAAAGCAAGTGGTTCATAATAATTCATGCCATATCTTTGAAGCTCTGGTAAAATTTCAATCACATCTTGCCAAGTATCAGGTACTTCTAAATCAAGTGTTTCTAAGATATCTGTTCGATAAAATGTTACCCAGAAGTTTTGAGTTTCAGGTGCTCCATAAATTCCTTCTTCAAATGCATAAGGAATCATCACACCCGGACTGAATCGTTGAATGAACTCTTCATACCCATCAAACTGTCTTAAGTCTAAAGACGCTCCTCGAATCGCAAACTCATAAGGAATCCAGTGATTGACACCTAAGGCAATATCTGGACTGTAATTTGTAGAGTTTGCTAGAATAAGCTTATTTTCATCAGGCATTACTGATAATTTAACTTCAATATTAGTATTTGGAGTAAAATCTTTATCAATCATTGCCTGCATAATTTCAATATATTGTCTTGGATGATTTACCCATACTTCAATGACACCTTCAGGAACATCAGTAACTGCATATTCATCCGCTGTAAAAGATAGGAAAAATCTTTTAATTTTTTCCCATGTACTTGTAAATACATCTGCTTTTGTTTTAGGTAAATTATCTAAAGATTCATCTGTTACATAAATTGATTCGATATCCATACCATTTTCTAAAAATGTTTGGATTATATTTCCTAAGAATTGTGCTGCTGAACTACTTCCATCACTTAATAAAACCATTTTATTTGGAATGTCATCAACATCTTCTCTTAAATCTTCTAACTGGTTAATTGCTATATCGATATTAGTAAGTAATCCAGGATTTTTTTGGTGAGAATATAATTCTAAATTATCTACGATATTTTTCAATACTTCTATCCAGTTATCAAGTCTAACTTCAATATCAGGAATATAATCAATTAAATCCCATGTTCTATATCTATCACTTGTATTACCTGTAAGTTTTTTGATTTCTAGACTCAACGTATTGATTTCTTCCATAATACCTATGATGTTTTCATAAGCATTTCTATATGGGTCTAAAACTACTCTAAGTGATAACGTATGTGGCCCTTCTGTTAAATAGAATCTAAATTCATTCTCACCATCATTTAAAACTAAGTTTTTATATTCAGTTGTATAGTGGAACGGATAAATTGCTAAGTCTTCAAAAGGAACTTCTCCATCAATGCTAATTTCTCTAAAAACTGGCATCTGCATTAAATAATCTTGCATATACTTAAAAGCCAGATGATAATATCCGGTTTCAGGTACTGTTATTTGATAGATAACTTCATCATTACCATTCTTATAACTATTTCCATTAATAGCATTTAAACGTGAATATTTTGTATCATAGCTTGTGGCTGATGGATCTTTTTCACTTGCTAATGATATTGATGGATCATTTTTCAAATAAATATTTTCTGCACCTATAGTTATTAAAGAATCAACCATTTCTCCACTATTTAAAGAAAGATATTCCTCATAAGTTCTAAGTGTTTCATAACTCTTTATATATACATTACCCAATAAAAATTCACCAGAAAGACATTCAATTTCTATCGAATTTACACCACTATTAAAATCAAATAGTAAATTTCCAGAATTTAATCCCGTTGAATCTCTTAATGGATTTTGATAAATCCAACTTGTGGATTTTATAGAAGTTGGTAAAATTTCATTTCCATATCTATCTAATTGAAATGTTTCACTTTCAAATAACCAATATGTTGTTAAATTAATAACTTCTGCTTCGTTATATTGAAATGCTCCATTTATCTTTATTGAAATTTCATTCGGTAAAATATTGTTGCTGATATCGAGTTGATCAAAGAAAATATGATAAGCCCCTGCTTGGGGAATATTCACATTAAAATTAATTATGTCATTTTCTATAACTTCTACTACTTGACCATCATATGCGTATATGCTTCCTTCAACACTATTATCTGATATTTGCGAAGCAGGTATTGAAACATCAACACCTTGATTTGTAGTATCCATTGTATCCATAACATAACTATATGCTAATTCATCATATTCGTTATTTGTTACACCTTCAGTATCTATCAAAGTGTAATCAATATTATAATTTGAACTGAAATTAATAAAAATAAAAGAAAATAATAGAATCAGTAAAACAAGCAAATACCATTTTTTGTTAATTTGTTTTAATTTTTCAAGCATATATATCTCCTTTTCCTTTAAAAATAAGGCAAGTCTCATTTATGATCTTGTCACGACTTGCCTTACTTAAAAAATATTATTTATTCATCATCTTCAGTTGCTATATTCGCCAAGGCTTCTTGAACCATCTCATTAATTTTGTCTTCCCAAGCTTGAGCAAACACTTCCGGTGTAACTGATCCTTCTTCAATTTTTGTCCAATAATCATTTTCAGGATTTCCTACCCATTCCCAGAAAGCTGAATATCCTGGTAACCATTTGTCAACATCTGGTTTAGAGTATTCTAATAAGTCAATATTTTCTTGTAATCCTTGTACGTAGAAAATAAAATCATCAGCTGCTGCCCATACTTCTGGATAATTAGCGATTGGGAATCTATCTAAAATTAGATTTCCTTCAGTTTCCATAACGCTAAATCTAGTAAGCCATCCTTCTCTACCAAATGTCATCCATTTTGCTAATGCATAAGCTTCTTTTGGATGAGCAGATTGAGAAGATACACAAGTATAGTCTAAGATTACAGGTGGAAATTGTCCAGCATCTCCTCCAGGATAAGGCCAGAATCCAACTTCTTGACCGTATAATTCATACATAGTATCAATCATTCCAAGATTCCAAGAACCCGCAATTTTCATTCCTACATATCCTTCAAACCATGGATATCCTACACCAAGCTCATCCCAATCAATATTTCCTGTTATCAATTCTTGAGCGTATGCTTGATTTCTAAGATTAAATGCATCAATCCAAGATTGTGATGTGAAATGAAACTCTGTTCCATCCCACGTGTTATACCCAACACTTGCATCATCTTGAGTTGGGAAAATTGCTTCGAAATCAATTGCGCCCCAATCTAATGGTTCGATTGCATAAACATTATTATTAGCTCCTGCTTGTCTTAATTGAACTGAAATAGCTAAAAACTCATCATATGTCCAATCATAATCAGGTAACTCAATTCCATAATGATCAAATAATGTCATATTTAATAAGATACCTTTAATAAATTGAAAAGATGGTATTGCTAATCTTTTTCCGTTATATAAGGCAGTTTCTCTTATATTCGGATAAATAAAGTTTACATCAGGATCCATATCATAAAACTCACTAACATCAGCTAGCATTCCAGAGTTTACACCAGTAATAACATTATCTATAGAGAATACATCTGGTAAAATATCTGCAGTTTGTGCTTGAACTAATGCATCTGTGAATGCAGATCCATATAAACCATCAAAATCAGTTCTTCTAGATACTCTAATATTTGGATATTTAACCATAAAAGCATCTATTAGTGCTTGATTCATATCTGAATCTCCCCAGTCAGCATAACTCAAAATAATATTATCTTGTGTTAAACATTCTGGAGCAAATGGATCAGCAACACAAGGATCAATTGTTGTTCCTTCTGTTGTTTGCGCAGTTGTAGTAGTTGCTTCAGTTGTAGTTTCACCACATCCTACAAAAACAAAAGCAAATAGAGCTATAACTGCTAATACTATAATTTTTCTCATTTCTTAAATCTCCTTAAATTTCTCTGGTAGATATCCCTTAGAAATAACATCTCTAAAAGACCAACCTATATTCTTTTTGGTTGATTCAGGACTTAATTTATAATTCCAGAAAAACCAACCACTTGTTGCTTCATATGTTTTTAATAAAATATTACCAATATCACGATAAAAAGTTTCTAATAAAAATTTATCATGTAGTTGGCTTTTAACGTTTTGATGAATCCCTAGTGACCATTCACCAACTACGACATTTGCAAAATCAATTTGATTCAATTCTTTTAAGCGAAAATTTCCCGCTTTCTCAAGTGTTTCATCTGGAGTTCTTAAAGCATCTTTGTTTGAAAACACTTGATACATATGTGTATCTAAATATACATTTTTAAAATTGTTTTCTGTAAAAAATTTCTGCCACTTATCTA
>CAZZPD010000028.1:0-16179 GCA_964655885.1 uncultured Candidatus Izemoplasmatales bacterium
TATATGGTAGCGGATAGAGAAGTTGTTGAATATGTAAAACATAAATCAAGACCTTTTATCTTCTGTGCAGCTATTACACCAGCTAATGCAGCTACAGCATTAGAAGCTTTAAGAATTCTTAAAGCAGAACCAGAAAGACCAAAAGCATTACTAGATATTGCTGCTTATGTAAGAAAAGGTTTAAAAACCAAAGGCTTAAATATTATAGAAAACTCAATTGTTCCAATTATTCCTATATATACATATACAATGTTAAGAACACTTGTGGCATGTAAAGAATTATTTAATAGAGGAGTTTATGTTAACCCAGTTATTCCACCTGCTGCACCTGAAGGGGAATGTTTAATAAGGACTAGTTATACATCAACTCATACGACACAATTAATGGATGAAGCTATAGAAATCATCGCTGATGTACTTAATAATTTACCAACAACTGATGAAGAACTATTAGTTTACTTACAAAATAAATGAGTAAAATAATAGTAATATCTGGAGCTTCAAGTGGAATAGGAAAAACAGCAGCTGAATTTTTTCATAATCAAGGTAATAAAGTAATTGGATTATCAAGAACATATCCTAAAAAATCATATGAATATGACTATGTTCTAGCCGATTTAAGTGATGTAGAATCAGTCGATAATGCTGTAAAAGAAATTATTAAGAAATACAAGTATATCGATGTCTTAATAAATTGTGCTGGAATCGGTATTAGTGGTGCAGTTGAACATACTACTTTAGAAGAAGCAAAAAAGATATTTGATGTTAACGTTATTGGACAATTTTATATTACAAAAAAATTTATTCCATTTTTAAGAGAATCAGAAAAAGGTAAAATAATTAATGTTGGTTCAGTTGCTGGCGAATTAACAATACCTTTCCAAACTTTCTATTCTATGACTAAAAGCGCAATGCATAAGTTTACCGAGGGATTAAGAATAGAATTGAAACCATTGAATATTGATGTTTGTTCTGTATTGCCTGGTGATACTAAAACAGGATTTACAAAAAACAGATATCAACCAAGTGTAATTGAAGATGCTTTATATAAAAATCGAATAAAAAATTCCATAAAAAGAATGGAAAAAGATGAACAAAATGGAAGAAATCCAATATCTGTAGTTAAAGTAATAAATAAATTGATTAAAAGAAAAAACATGCCAGTACATGTTACAGTTGGATTTGATTATAAGTTTTTAGTTTTCCTAGGAAAAGTTTTACCTAAGAGATTAGCAAGCTTTATTATATCAAAATTATATGGATAAAGATTAGAGGCTTTCTCTAATCTTTTTTTAAGACATTATGTTATAATTTATGTAGAAGGAGTAGATAATATGGTTGTTTATGTTGATCCTAGACTGATAGGAAGAAAGAATTTTGAAGAACTAGCAAATAAGTACCCAGAGATTAACTTCATAACGGAAATAAAAAATAAATCAACAGTCCAAGTAATGTTTACAATGCCTCAACTTGTCAAAGAGATGAATGTTTTAGACTACAAAAAACTTCGTTTTATTCAATATTTGATGGCGGGATATGATGGTGTAGATTTAAATTTATTGAAAGAAAATAATATAGTTTTTAGTAACGCACAAGATATTTTTTCTAAATCAATAGCTGAAGATGTATTTACTAAGATATTATATTTTAATAGAAATATTGAACATTATATTGATTGTAAAAAAAACGGTAGATGGGAACCAATCAGAGAAGAACCAGAGTTAACTAATTCAACAGTGCTTATATTAGGTACTGGTTCAATTGGTAAAGAAGTAGCTAAAAGAATGAAAGCTTTTGAAACTTATGTCATTGGTTATAGAAGAACTTATAAAGAAGTTGAAAATTTTGATGAAATAATAGTCGGTGAAGAAAACCTTAATATAGCGCTACAAAGAGCTGACTATGTAATTCTTGCCTTACCATTAAATGAGAAAACTGAATATTTCTTTGATAAAGAAAAAATTAATATGATGAAACCTTCATCTTTATTAATTAATGTCGCTAGAGGAAAAGTAGTTAATCAAAAAGATTTATATGATGCCTTAAAAAACAAAAGAATTCGTGGGGCAGGGCTAGATGTATTTGATCCAGAACCATTACCAAAAGGAAACCCTATTTGGAAGTTAGATAATGTTTATATCACTCCTCATAATGCTTCTTCAAGTAATTTTATGAGAGATAGACTATATCAATTAATTATTACCAATTTAGATTTATATTTAGAAGGAAAACCAGTTAAATATAGATTGAACTAAATCAAAATAATAAAGGCACTCGATTTAGTGCCTTATATTTTTATATTCCAAATCTTCCTTTAAGTAGTTTTAGTTGGTTACTTAATACATCAGGAAGTGTATCTTTATATATTTTGTAATATTCATCAATTGAATTAATTTCTTTTTGCCAAGTTTCTTGATTAACTTCAAATAAAGTTTCTAGCGCTCTCTTAGTAATATTTAAATTACTTAAGTCCAATCTTTGTATATCAGGAACATATCCAATAGGAGTAATTTTGTGGTTCGCATAACCTTTTGTTCTTTCTAATATCCACTTTAAGATTCTACTATTTTCACCAAAACCAGGCCAAATATATTTATTATTTTCATCTTTTCTAAACCAGTTAACAAAGAATATTTTAGGTAATAAATCATCAGTAGATTCTTTAAAAATATCAACCCAGTGATTTACATAATCAGCTATGTTATAACCAATAAATGGTAACATCGCAAATGGATCTCTTCTTACTTTACCAATATTATCATCAATTGTAGCCGCTGTTATTTGAGACCCCATTATTGAACCAATGAATATCCCGTGTAAGAAATTAAAACTTTGATGAATTAAAGGAATCGTAGTTGGTCTTCTTCCACCAAAAAGAATAGCTTTTATAGGAACAGCTTCTTCATATTCTTTTGCTAAAATTGGACAATTTGTTAAAGGAGCAGTAAATCTTGCATTAGGATGGTCCGGTCTAACTTCACTACCCTTATGCCAATCATTACCTTGCCAATCAATTAGATGTTCTGGAACTTCATCAGTTAAATCTTCCCACCATATATCTAAATCATCAGTTAAAGCTGCATTTGTAAAAATTGTATCTCTTTTTACTGTAGCTAAAGCAACTGGGTTGGATTTTTCATTAGTCCCAGAAGTAACTCCAAAGAATCCATTCTCAGGATTAATGGCATATAATTTACCATCTTTTTTCAGTCTCATCCATGCAATATCGTCACCACAAGTTTCTGCTTTCCAACCTTCTAATGAAGGATTAATCATTGCTAGATTTGTCTTCCCGCAAGCACTTGGGAAAGCCCCAGTTACATAGCTAACCTCTCCTTTAGGATCAGTTAGTTTAAGTATAAGCATATGCTCAGCTAACCAGCCTTCTTTTCTTGCTTGATTGCTAGCAATTCTTAATGCAAAACACTTTTTACCTAACAAAGCATTTCCACCATAACCTGACCCGTAAGACCAAATCATATCTTCTTCAGGAAAATGTGAAATATATTTTTCTTCCATTGGTGCACAAGGCCATGCTGGATCAGTTTGTCCTGGTTTTAAAGGATAGCCTACTGAATGAAGACATTTAACAAATGTTTCACCTTTATTAAGTAAGTCAATTACTAACTTACCAGTTCTTGTCATAATGTGCATATTTAATACTACATAAGGACTATCTGTAATTTCTACCCCTATTTTTGAAAACTCATGCCCAATTGGTCCCATACTATAAGGAATGACATACATCGTTCTACCAACCATTGAGTTTCTAAATAATTCTGTCATAATTGGTTTTAATTCATTAGATGAAATCCAATTATTTGTTGGACCAGCATCAGATTCTTTAGTTGTAGAGATAAAAGTTCTCTTTTCAACTCTTGCTACATCTGATGGGTGTGATCTAAATAAAAGACTATTCGGTCTTTTTTTAGGGTTTAGTCGGATTGCTTTTCCAGTTTTAACACAATCTTCGGCTAATTCATCATATTGTTTTTGTGTTCCCTGCCAGATAAGAATATTATCTGGGTTGCATAATGATTGAATTTCTTCTATCCATTCATTAAGCAAAGCATTTTTAATCATTTTTTTCTCCTTTTGTTTTGCAATAAATATTAAATATAGTTAATTTATTAAAAATTTGTTATAATAAATTAGAGGTGAATTATGAATATTGAAAATAAATACATTGCACTATTAATTGATGCGGAAAATATTTCCCCTAGTTATATAGAAAAAATAATAGATGAAGCAAACAAATATGGAACTTTAACTTATAAAAGAATTTACGGTGATTGGACTACACCACAACTTAATCCTTGGAAGGCAAAAATTAACGAATTTGGGTTAACAACTGTCCAACAATATGCCTATACAAAAGGTAAAAACTCTTCAGATTTTACATTAATCATTGATGCTATGGATATCTTATATAAGAGTAAAGTTAACGCATTCTGTATTGTAACTTCTGATAGTGATTTTACTAAATTAGTAACGAGACTAAGAGAAGATAATATGTTTGTATTTGGTATGGGTGAAAGTAAAACACCAATTGCTTTAGTTAATTCGTGTGAAACTTTTGCATATCTTGATAAAATGGTGTCTCCAAAAGAATCAGAAGAGCCAGTAGTTGAGGTTGTAGAAAAAACTACAGTTAAAGCAGAAAAGAAAAAAACTAAGACAATACCGATTAGTTCAATTACACCAAAAAGAAGGATTAAACTTGAACTAAAAAATATTATTGAAGAAAATACAGAAGATGATGGGTGGGCTTACTGGAGTTTAATTGCTCAATTACTCCAAAAGAAATTCCCTGGGTTTCATCCACGAAATTATGGAAGTAATATAAAACCATTAGTTTTCTTTGAAAAAATGAATGATTTCGAGGTTAAAAGAGACGGAACCATTACATACATAAAAAACAAGTCTAATACTACTAAGTCATCTTAAGATGACTTTTTTTATTTATATACTTTTTCTACATAATTTGAATTCATCAAATGAACTAATGCAGGATAATTAATATTAAACTTGACAATATCTCCAACTTTGTAATTACTATTAGTAACATCTAAAATCAAATGGTCAGAACTTCCACCAATAATCTTAATATTTTTATCAAAAGGTTCTAAATTAGATAGAATTGTATCTTGCTTTCCAATAGCTAAAATTGCTCTTTTCATTAATCCTAAGTCTTCAATAACTGGTTTCTCTCCAAATGAATTTATACTTATTTCTCCATCTGGGTAACTAGGTTTTTCTTTCAATTCAATAATTTCAGCTTCAAATCTAAATACATCATGATTTAACCCTTCAATGTCTGTAGAATAAGATGTTTCTTTTCCAAATAAGATTGATTCACCTAATCTTAGATGATTTATTTCTTTAGGAATTATATTCTTATTAAACAAAGTAACAGAAGAAGAATTACCTCCTGATATGATATCTAATTTAATTTTTAGATTTGATTCAATATTGTTCTTTATATCAATTAATCTATTTAAAATAACTTTGCTAGGAACTAGCCCTCCATAGCAAGTTAGATTTGTTCCGATACCTTTTAACACAATATGATCTAATTGTGAAATCTCTACGATAATTGGCAAATAATTAGAAGTATAATATATACCTTCTCTTAAATCACCGATATCAAACATGACTAGAATGGCATGTTTTTTATTTTGTTTTCTAGCTTCTTCATTTAAAGCTTTGATAACTTCAATTTCAGAATTTAAAGAAATATCAGCATATTTAACCACATCACTAACTTCAGAAAGCATAGGAATTCTTAATAGCATTTTATGATGAAAATTAAGATCATTAAATGTAATCAGATTTTGAATTCTAGAATCTCCGATGCAAGTAATATCAGTTTGCTCTAAAACTTTGACTATCTCTTTATCGCCAGCAAAAGCTTTTACAACCATTGTTATAAAAGGAATATGATTATTCTTTGCCATCTTAATTATTTGATTCGTGTTTTCAATTAATTTTTCTTTTGAAATTATAATTCTTGGATACATTTTATCACTCAATTCCCAAACTGTTTTTTAAAAGTTTTAAAGCTGCTTTAGGATGCTTTTTAGATAAAACACCTACAGAAGCCATAATGTAATCTTGATCAATTAAAACTTGTGTTTTCTCGTTAGGTTTTAATATTTTGTTATTCTTTTTTGCAAGAGCTTCTTTGATAATTGTTAATTTATTAGGTAGTCTAGTTAATGCACCACCCGTTGCAATTATATATTTTACGTTTGTTAAATCTTTACCTTCTGCATATGTGGTTTTTCCACTTCCAGTATACAGGTCGACTAATCTTCCAGAATGCCTTTCAATAGATTGAATCATTGCCTCTTTAGCTAATTCTTCAGTAAGTGGAATTTGTCTATTTAAAGGGATTGGTTCGTAATTATTTATAATTATATTATAGTCATTTTCATTAAGATTGAGTCTTTTTATTAGTCGTTCTTTTGTAATCATTTCAATAATATTGTCTTTATTTATATATACTCCTAAATCTCCTTCAACAGTACGTTTTGCAAAAGGTTCAGGAGCAATCAGAATTTTCTCAATTTCTGCTTTACCTTCTGTAACTGAATGTATATCAGTAGTAGCTCCACCAATATCGATAGTTACTAAATCACCTAACGCTTTTTCAAGTAAAATTGAAGCCTCCATTACAGCACCTGGAGTAGGAATAATATTTTCTTTAATAATAGATTTAACTTTTTCCATACCCGGGGCATGGATGATATGTTTTTCAAAAACCTCTTGAATAATTTTTCTTGATTGGTCAACTTCTAAAACGTCTATTTTAGGATAGACATTTTTTGAAATAAATAAGTATTCTAATTGATTGTTTTCTTTGAAGATATTTTTTATAATGTTTTGATTTTGAACATTACCCGCATAGATAACAGGAATATTTAGTTTAAGTGAAGCAATTTTCTTACTGTTTTCAATTGCTGTCTTTCTTTCACCATAATCAACTCCACCAGCAATCATAATAATATTTAGTGGTGAAGATTTTATCTCTTCAATTTGATATTTATCTAATAATCCGCTAGTAATCATTTTTATGTTTGCACCAGCCCCTAAGGCAGCTTCCTTAGCTGCCTTAACAGTCATATCATATACTAAACCATGAACACTCATTTTTAATCCACCGGCAGCAGAACTACTAGCAAATGTTTCTTTAGCTTCTAGATTTTCAACATTAAGTTTTTTACACAACATTTTAATTGCGTTGTATAAACCTATTGTTACATCTCCCTCAAGAACAGTAGTAGGACTATATCCACTACCAATAAATTTAGGATTTTCTGAATCTAGTTTATCAAAGGCATTAATTACTGTAGTTGTGGAACCTATCTCAGCTACTAAAGCATCAACTTTCATTCATTTCTTCTCTTTTTTTTACAATAAATGAAGCAACATGATTACCTTTGGTGCCTCGACCAAATCCTTGATCAACACCTTGTTTTCTAGCTAATTCAGGAGTTACTTGGGTTCCACCAGCAACGATTATTATTTTATCTCTAATCCCTTTTTCAATTGCGTATTCATGAGTTTTTTTCATATTTTTATAATGAATATCATCATGAGAAATAATAGTAGACATTAATATTGCATCAGCGTTAGCTTCTATCGCAGCATCAACTAATTTAGTAATAGGTACTGAAGTTCCTAAATAGATGCAATTAATACCATACTTTTCAATTCCGCCATGTTTGATATCAATGATTTCTCTTAAGCCAACAGAATGCTCATCTTCACCCACTGTTCCAGCAACAATAGTTAATGGTTTTTTATCTACAAATTCTCTAATTTCAGCATCGCTTAATAAATCAGGTTCTTCAGGTAAAACAAGTGTTTCTAAATCAATATCAAAATCAACTTTACCTTTTACTTGAATTCTAGTTGCTTCAGCTACATGTAATATTTCTCTGTGTATTACTTCTGGTTCTATTAGATTCATTCTTTTTGCTATTTCTAAACTTGCAGCTTCTGCATATTTAACTGATGTAGGTAATGTTAAATCGATGACTACAGTTCCGTCAGCTAGCCATTCAACTTCAGGTTTAACTAAATTAGAATTTCTATATTTTTCTGTTTCAGCCATACGTTTATTAACATTATCATTTTCATCAAGTTCATCTATATAGATGATTTTAGAACGATCTTCAAAAGTAGAACCATTAATTAAATCACTTGGGTTATCTGATTCTTTAAGACCGTATTGTTTAACATTATTATAACCAAAATGGGCTGTTACAGGAGCGAAATAATCTTCATCTCTTTCATATACTGTATTAGCACCAACACCACCATTTATTTTTCTTGAGATTCCATCACCATTTCTTTCAGGATATATGCCTGAATCAATGAAAAAACCATCTTCAACAGCTTGGAAATAACCACCATCTTGAATTAATTCTTCAAAAAATAAAATTGCTCTTTCTTTAAGTTCTCTAACTTTTTGTGGTAAAACACCTTCATTCTTAAGTTCTACCATTTCAAGTAATCCATCCATACCAATAAGCGCTTGTTTGGCAGTGTCACAAGCTTCTACATTATACATGTGCCATGGAACATTTCTACCTTCATCAGGTGTAATAGTTGATTGGATATCAGCACTAGTTAATTTAGAAATAACCATATTTAATACATGAGTAACAGTGGCTTCTCTTGTTGAAGATTCCATGTACTTAGTATTCATTTGAGCTCTCATTTTATATTCATCAAAGAAATCTCTTAAAGCTTTTGCATATGGTAGATTTATCTTTAAGTCAGGAGCAGGAACAGCAGTAGGAGGAACAGTTGATAAAGCTATATTCTCCTTCTTAATTCCAGCTTTAACTGAAAACAAAGAATTAATAGCATGTTGAACCATTAATTCTGGCATTACTTTCCAAGCAACCATAGCAGTAGCATTAGCATTATGAGCGCCATCTATTTGTAAAATATCTCCCCATGCCATAATTCTTTTTGACTCAGCTGCATCCACAAATGATCTAATCATATTAATATTTCTATATAAAACATTATATTGAGGATCTTGATGAGCACCGTTAACGCCTTCCTCAGCGAACATAACGGCGATATCAGGACCAGCTACACCAGAAACATATGAATGATAGTTAATTGGTCTACCAACTTCATCTTCAATAATATCTAACGCTTTTCTTTGAGCTCTAACTTGTTTTCTTGTTATAGGAACACCACCAACTCCTTGAGGAGTTCCTTCAATTAAACCATCAAAATGAGATTGGCCAGCAGTTCTAATTACCATTAAATGATCCGCACCATGCCAAGCAGCCATACGCATACGTCTAATATCATCTTCGAACCTACCTGAAGCAATTTCACTTGTAATCACTTGAATTGGTTGTGGATCAATATTATCAAAATACTTAGCAGCTGGAAGTGGTACTGAATTTTTTAATGGTTTAGAAGCATCGCTGTAGATGTTCCCTTTCATATTTAAATTCTTAACTGGAACTCTCCAAGTCCAACCTCTACGTCTTGGTTCATATTTATCTAAATCTTTTAAGATATTTCTAATATCTAGTAATTCATTAGTTTTCATGATTTCACCCCAAAACTGTTTTTGACTTCTTGCCAACCAATATTGTTTATTAAGTTTAAACCAGCTTCTCTTATAGAGATGTTTTGTAA
This sequence comes from uncultured Candidatus Izemoplasmatales bacterium, assembly GCA_964655885.1. Classification (GTDB taxonomy): domain Bacteria; phylum Bacillota_I; class Bacilli_A; order Izemoplasmatales; family Hujiaoplasmataceae; genus 4572-104. The sequence continues at coordinate 9,676 of CAZZPD010000028.1, forward strand.
CTTAGATAAACGATAAACAACATGACCAGCACCTTTTGAAATAAGTTCATGATTAATCACTTTTTCAACTAAATCTTTTGCTTCTAGGCTTGAAAAGCCCATTCTTAATAACACACTTCTTTCTATAGCAGGAGAAGTGTTTTTATATGCTAAGTCTATTAAAGGTTGAGTAGCTTTATCAGCTAAACTCCAAAATAATTCTTTAAGTTCTTGATCACTTAGATTTTCTAGATGTTTTCTTCTTTTTAAGAAGTCATCGTCTCTAGTCTTATGTTTATTCATCTAAATCCTCCAATTTAACACGATATTTTTTTACTTCATTTAAAACATAATTTTTATTTGTATTTGTTTCTACAATTAAAAAGTCTATATCTTCTTTAGATAAAACTTTTGATTTTGTCATTTGATTTTGAATATATTTTTTTCTAATCATATCTAAATCTAAATCTTTTGCATGAATTAAGTCTACTGATTTAGGAAAGACAATAGATTTGCCCGGGATTTCTTCTAATGGATCTCCAAAATAAATATTTATTCCATTTTTTCTAGCAAAAGCTAATTGTGCTTGATGATGTTTTCCAGCACTTGTATATTCGGTTTCTTGTACAACAATGATTTGATCTTCTTTTAATTCTCTAGCTAAACTAAAAGCAGCTGCTAAAGAAGTATTACCAGCAGGACCTCTTTCAATACCTTCTAAAATTGATAAAGCTTCTGTTATAAAGAATACTTCGCCTTGATTTACAGTTACATATCTATCAATATATCTTAAAGGTCTACCAGCACTTCTAGGCACATCACTTCTGTCAGGATTGATCATAAAAGGTAATCCAAATCCAGTATGTCCAGTAGTAAATGATTTTTTATTGAAATCAATATCGTTTGCCATATGTAATCCTTTTAAATTAACACTTGAACCAACAATTTGAATTTTTTCTTTTGCAGTTTTAAGTAATCCTCTAGCAGTACCTGTTAAATTTCCACCACCAGCATTTGTACAAACAACCATATCAGGAGCTTTACCTGTTTGATTTTTACAGTCTTCATATAATTCAGCACCTAAAGATTCAATACCCATGATTCCATAAGGCGTATATAAGGATGCATTAAAATATCCTGTTTCTTCAAGTAACAATAAGAATTTATAGAACAATTCAGGGCCTACACTTAATTGAACGACTTCAGCTCCATAAGCTTCACAAGCTCTAGCTTTTTCTATGATCTCAGGTTGACCAACGCCATTTGAATCATAACATTCTTGAACGATGATACATTTTAAACCATGTTTAGCAGCTTGACTAGCTACTGCGGCTCCGTAGTTTCCACTTGTTGCGGCTATAACACCTTTAAACCCTAGTTTTTTAGCTTGATAGCAGGCAATACTAGCACGTCTTGCTTTAAAACTTCCAGAATCGTTCAATGCTTCATCTTTAATAAAAATTCTAGCACCATATCCTGGTTTAGATACTCTTCTAGCTAAAGCAGAAATATTTTTGCATTCTTTTAAAGGAGTATTACCAACACCATAATCATTTTGTATTTTTCTGACATCTTCAAGACTGTAACCACAATCTTTCATCATCTCTTCAAAATCAAAATTGATATAATTTTTTTCATATTTATCGTAATTAATACCTACAGAGGTTTTCATAATTTGATTCTTTCTAGCCATAACAGCTTCATAAGAATTATTCATTAGATTCACCTCCAAATAGAGTTTCCTTGCAAATCTTGTCAATCTTTAAAATTTCAGGTACAAATTCACCATAAGTATGCATGTAACTTGGGTTTTCACAAACTAAAACACCGGATTCAATTCGTCCGGTTAGTGTTTTAATTTTAACTTCATCACCAATAGAAGCATCAGCTAAAAGGTATCCCTTTACCCACATAATAAGTGGAACTTGTTTTGTAGGTATAGGCAGATTAGCAGCTCTTTCTTTTGGTTCTAAAATAATTTTTTTGATTTGTACCCATGAATTTTTTTCAATCATGGTTTTACTCCTCATCTATTAAATTTCTTACATCTCCCATTATCGCTCTTGGGACAGGTAAATCAATCATTGTTTTTAATCCTGGTTTTGAATTGATTACATGAGGAATCATATTTACACATATAGCAATTGTCCCAATTCCTCCTTCAACTTCAGGAACATTGGATAAATTAATTTCTGGAGTTCCATGAATTTTAATATAATCTCCAGTATGAGTCCCTTCCATTTCTGGTTCAATCTGTTGTGGATGTACCATATCTATTTTTGTATTATTAGAAAGTTTAGCAAAACTTCTCATATCAACACCAGCTACATCTCCAGCTTTTGCAAAACCATAAGGACTTTTGCGATCAACATTTGTAACTATTGGAGACATTGATTGTTCAAAATCAGTTACTTCTAATCCTAAAGCTTTTGCTATCATATAAGTTGATTCTATGAATCCTACGTGTCCTGAAATTTCGTCATTTTTAAGTTTATCATTGAATTCTTTTAAAGATAATCCAACACCTTGCTCTTCCATAACGGTTGGCCCAAATGGTGATAATGAGTTAACTCTAGATATTTTCATATCTTCAACATTTTCCATAACTCCTGATATACAAACAGCTAACAAATCCATCATCATACCAGGGTTAACACCCGTACCTAAAATAGTTACACCATTTTCTTTTGCCAAACGATTCATTTCTTTAGATAATTCAGGTTCTTTTGCATATGGATATGCCATTTCTTCAGCTGTGCTGATAACATTGCATTTATTTTCAACGATGAATTTAATCTTTTCAAACGCTTTTCTTGTGAATGAATCAGTAGCTAGTAAAACAATATCTGGATTCTCTTCTTTTAAAATTCTCTCAATGTTTTTCTCGATTAATACATCATGTTCAAAAGGATTTTTTAAACTCAAAATTTCAAAAATACTTTTACCAACGTATCCATCATATACATCAGATACACCAACGATATCAAAACCTTCTTTTTTTAAAATCATCTTTGCCATTCCAGATCCCATTGCACCGAATCCCCAAATGGCTACTTTAACTAATCTTCTTTTCATGTCCTGCTCTGTGTGGTAAAGCCACACATCCTTTCATAAATATTTTTTAAAATAAACCAACAATCGTATTGTCGATAACATCCATATTTTTATAAGCTCCTTCTTTAGGTAATCCAGGCATTGTCATAACATTACCCATCATAGCCACAATGAAACCAGCGCCAAGCGATGGTTTAAAACTTCTTACTGTCACTGTAAAGTCTCTAGGCCTACCTTTTACTTTCCCATCATCGGATAAAGAAAGTGGAGTTTTTGCAACACAGATTGGCAATTTATCCCAACCTAGTTTCTTATAAATCTCAATTTGTTCTTTTGCTTTATCCTTAAAGATAACTTCCTTAGCTCCATAAATTTTAGTTGCGATTTCTTTCAGTTTATCTTCTATAGATAAATCAGTGCTATATAATAAATTTCCTTTTTGTTTTTTATTTTCAATTTCTCTAATTACTTTTTTTGCTAAATCAATTCCACCTTCACTACCTTTAGCAAAAACTTCTGATAATGATACTGGGTGATTATTTTGTTTTGACCAATCTAGCATAAAATTAACTTCTTTATCCGTATCCGTTGGGAATCTATTGATGGCTACAACATATGGTAAGTTAAATTCATTTATACTTTCTATATGTTTTTCTAAGTTTTCTATACCAGTTTTTAGAGCTTCAACATTTTCCTCTTTTAAATCTGCTTTATCTACTCCGCCATGAAGTTTCAAAGCTCTAATAGAAGCAACTAAAACAACAGCTTCAGGCATTGAATTCATAGCTCTCATTTTAATGTCAATAAATTTTTCCATCCCTAAATCAGCACCAAAACCAGCTTCAGTTACTGTATAATCACTTATTTTAGAAGCATAATCTGTAGCCATTATAGAATTACATCCATGAGCAATATTAGCAAATGGTCCACCATGAATTAACACTGGATTACCTTCAAGTGTTTGTACTAAATTAGGTTTGAATGCATCCCTTAATAACATAGTTACAGCACCAGCAACTTGTAAATCTTTCACTGTGATTGGTTTTTGATTTATATTATATGCAACTACGATTTTAGATATTTTTTCTTTTAAATCTTCTAAATCAGTAGCTAGACAAAAAACTGCCATGATTTCTGATGCAACAGTAATATCAAATTTATCATATCTAGGAACTTCTTTTTTTAAAGATAATCCAACATTAATTTTACGAAGTGCACGGTCATTCATGTCCATTGCTCTTCTCCAGATAACATTTTCAGGATCGATATTTAAATCATTACCCTGGAATAAGTGGTTGTCAATTACTGCGCTAATTAAATTGTTTGCAGCTGTAATTGCATGAATATCCCCTGTAAAGTGAAGATTGATATCTTCCATAGGTACTACTTGAGCATAACCCCCTCCAGTAGCGCCACCTTTAACTCCCATTACAGGGCCTAATGAAGGTTCACGTAAACAGACCATTGTCTGATAGCCAAGTTTATTTAATGAGTCTCCTAAACCAATAGTAGTAGTTGATTTTCCTTCTCCGGCAGGTGTAGGATTAATTGCACTTACTAGTATTATTTTTCCTCGTTCATTGTTTTTTACTTTTTCTAAAGCTTCATAACTAATTTTGGCTTTATAATTACCGTACAATTCAATTTCATCTTGAGTCAAATTTAGTTTTTTTGCAATTTCATTAATTTTTATCATTTTTGTTTCTTGAGCAATTTGTAGATCTGTTAACATAATTCATTCACATAATCACTTACGTATTATGTTCTCCTTTCAATTAATTTGTAATTTTTGTACCAGCATTTCCTTTGATAGCTTCACCAGCTTCTTCAAGAGCTGCTATTATAGCTATTCTACCATTTTTACCATTAACAAAGGCTTTAGATGCTTCAATTTTTGGTAACATTGACCCCTTTAAGAAATGTCCTTCCTCAATATATTTATCTAGTTCATGAGTTGTAACTTCATTTAAACTTAATTCGTTTTCTTTATTAAAATTAATTTTTACTTTGTCAACAGCTGTCAATATGATAAGCATATCAGCGTCAAGTAAATCAGCTAACTTACTACTTGCAAAATCTTTATCAATTACTGCTGGAACACCGATGAATTCATTACCTCTTTTAATTACCGGTATACCACCGCCACCAACAGTAATAACTAAATGACCTGCATCAACTAAAGTTCTGATAATATCAATTTCTACTACATTCACAGGTTTTGGACTTGGGACAACTCTTCTATAACCTCTTCCCGCATCTTCAACCATATCATATCCTTTTGTTTCTTCTAATTTAATAGCTGTTTCTTTATCATAGAAACTACCTATAGGTTTTGTAGGATTTTGAAATGCAGTATCTTTTTCACTAACCTCAACTTGAGTAACAATAGTAGCTACTTTTTGATTCATATTTTGATTTTTTAATTCCGTTAATAATGCATTCTGCAAATGATAACCAATATAGCCTTGACTCATCGCTCCACATTCAGGGAAAGGCATTGCAGGATTTGATTTCGCTACATGATTACTTGTTTCAAATGATAAGTTAATCATTCCTACTTGAGGTCCATTTCCATGTGCTAATATAACTTCATTACCAGCTTTAACCAAATCAACAATAGGTTTAACTGCATGTTTAACTTTTTTGATTTGTTCTTCTGGAGTTTTTCCCAAAGCATTTCCACCTAAAGCAACGACGATTGTTTTCATTTAGGTTCCCTCATAGTAACATACATAACAGCTTTAATTGTGTGCAATCTGTTTTCTGCTTCATCAAAAACAACAGATTGATTTGATTCAAAAACTTCTTCAGTAACTTCCATTGATTCAATTCCAAATTTATCATAAATTTCTTTACCAATTTTAGTTTGAGTATTATGGAACGCTGGTAAACAATGCATAAAAATAGCTGTTTCTTTAGCATTAGCCATTAAATTACTATTTATTTGATAAGGCATTAATTGTTTAATTCTTCTTTCCCAAACTTCGTCAGGCTCACCCATCGATACCCATACATCTGTATATAAAACATCAGCGTTTTTAGAACCTTCAATGACATCTTCAGTAAATTTAATTGTAGCTCCTGATTCAATTGCTAGTTCTGTACATTGATCAATTAATTCTTGACTAGGCCATAGTTCTTTTGGTGCACAACCTGTGAAATTCATACCCATTTTTGCAGCACCAATCATTAAACTATTTCCCATATTGTTTCTAGCATCACCGAAATAAGAAAAATTAATACCATCTAAATGCCCGAATTTTTCAATAATAGTCATGAAATCAGCCAATATTTGAGTAGGGTGATATAAATCAGTTAAACCGTTCCATACAGGAACGCCTGAATATTCCCCTAAGATATCAACAGTTTCTTGTTTATATCCTCTATATTCTATACCATCAAACATTCTACCTAAAACTCTTGCAGTATCTTTGATGCTTTCTTTTTTACCCATTTGTGATCCTGTAGGAC
>CAZZPD010000029.1:0-16049 GCA_964655885.1 uncultured Candidatus Izemoplasmatales bacterium
TTTGATTTCTTTAATCGATTAAAATCAAATACGAAAGGGTATGCATCATTTGATTATCAAGTGATAGGAAATAGAGAATCAAATTTAGTTAAAATTGATATTCTATTAAATTCAGAACCAGTAGATGCATTAGCTTTCTTAGTCCATCAAGATTTTGCACGAGCTAGAGGTTTAAAAATTTGTCAAAGGCTTAAGAATATTATACCTCGACAATTATTTGAAATACCTGTTCAAGCCGCTATTGGATCTAAAATAATTGCAAGAACAAATATAAAAGCTTTAAGAAAAGATGTATTAGCTAAATGTTATGGTGGCGATATATCTAGAAAGAAAAAACTATTAGAAAAACAGAAAAAAGGAAAGAAGAGAATGAAATCTGTTGGATCAGTGGAAATTCCTCAAGAAGCCTTTATGTCTGTGTTATCTTTAGAAACTGATGATTAAAAAAAATAGCGAATTTTCGCTATTTTTTATTTAATACACTTCTTACAAATATATCTACTAACTTAGAATCAAATTGACTACCCTTACAGTTCTTAAGTTCATTGATTGCTTCTCTTTTTGTTAAACTATTCTTATATAATCTATATGAAGTCATTGCATCATAAGCATCCGCGATAGCTATTATTTTAGCTTCCTGTGAGATTTGACTTCCAATTAATCTATTAGGGTAACCAATGCCATCAATTCTTTCATGATGTTGTAATACATGATTGGCAATTACGTCCATACCACCAAGAGAGTGTAAAATCTTATATCCTTTTTCTGGATGTGTCATAATGATATTATATTCTCTACTTGTTAATTTTGTTTTTTTATTTAAGATATCATTACTAATAGCAATTTTACCAATATCATGAACCATCCCTGTTAAAGCAATCTCTTGAACTTTTGCTTGAGATAAACCAGCTGCTTCAGCTAATTCTTTAGCAAGCTTACTAACTCTTTTTGAATGTTCTTCACTAATACTATCTTTTTCATACAAAGTAGTTAATAATGCATCAATAATTTTATTTCTAACAGAAGAAGATTCGGCTAATTTAAATTGATACATTTCATCTTCAGCTAATTTAATTACTTTTTCAATATCCTCATCTTCATTGTTTTTAGTAGCCATTCCCAAAGAAACAGATAGTGTAATATTTTCAACTTTTTCATTATTAATAACGTTAGTTAATTGTTCGATTTGAATATGACATTCTTTATTGTCAGTATTAGGAAGAACAACAACAAATTCATCTCCGCCTATTCTGGCTGCAAAGCTGTTTCTAATACTAAGATTTTCTTTAATAACACTAGCTACTTTAATTAAAACGTTATCTCCACTAGTATGTCCAAAACTATCGTTGATAACCTTTAATCCATTGATATCTATCATAATGATTGATAATGGTAAATATTTTGGCCAATCTAGTCTCTTTATTTGTTCTCCATAAAATCTTCTATTAAAGATACCAGTTAGAAAATCATGAGTAGAAGCATGTTTAAGTTTTATTTGCTCATTCCTTAAATCTGTAATATCATGAATAACTCCATTTACTTTAATAGGATTATCTAATTCATCAACTTCTAAAGTCGCAACTGAATTAAGATGATGATATTCTCCTTTGTGATTTAAAATAGTAAAAATCATATCATATGGAATTCGTTTTGTAATCAAACTTTCTAAAGCTGTATCCATCCCTTGTCTATCTTCAGGAATCACCACTCTTTGGATATCTTCAAGATTAACTATATGATCTTTAGTAATCGTAAGCCCATAAATATTAAACGCTTCATCAGATGCCCAAATCTTTTTTGTCTTTATATCTAATTCCCATGTACCTACATGAGCGATGCTTTGAGTTGCGGATAATCTATTTCTTTCTTCAATTGATGTAAAATGGATTTTATTATACGGTAGCATAAAATTTAATACGATTGTTCTATCTAGGAAAATGATAAATGCAGTATAGTTCAATATAATTGCCAAAGTAGTTAAAATTTCTAATTCAGTTTGAAAGATGAATAATATCTGCGATAATATCCAAAATAAAACAATGAAGATAAATGATCTATTATCTTTACGAATTGATTTGAAATCCTGAATAACCAATCCAATAAGTGATGCAAGCAAAATGATTACATTTAATGAAATTAAAGATGTTCTTATAGAAGAATAACCAGAAATCTCATTATATAATTCGGGAAACTGGCCAAGTGCAATTGATGAAGCTAAAAATATTCCAATAATAATAGGCAAAAATATATACAAATATTTTGATACTCTGTTTTTAATATCAAAAATAGATATTAATACACCTAATGCTAAAATAAAGTTTGCGCTAGCCCAAAATTGGTTTGAAACATTGGTGTCAAGAAATGAAATTGTTTCAATCCCCTCATAACTTAAGTTGTGAACAAATAACAATAAACTATATATAATAATACTAGATGAAAGTCTACTATATATATTTTTGGTTTTACTCTGATAAGAGATAATACCAATTGCTCCACTAAGTATTCCTAATATCATAATAAAGAAACTTGCAGTGTTATGAAACAATAAATAACTAAAATATGAAAAGACAATTAACATTGCTTCAAAAATAGTCGCAAATAAGATAATTATTACATTAAAGTTCTTAAGATTAATTAAACGATCATCATTAATAATAATCATCTCCTTTTTTAATTTTAAAAATTCTTTAGGTCTATTATATCAAAAAACAATGATTAGTGCAGAAAAATTAAAATATTACAACAGTTTTCTTTGAATTTAGATAGTATTATGTTAACATAATACTGGTGATAATATGATAAAAGCATTATACATACATATACCATTTTGTGATAATATATGTTTATATTGTGATTTTGCAAAATTGGTTGCGTCAGATAATTTAAAAACTCAATATATGAATGCTCTAATAAATGAAATTAAATATTATAAAGATGATATAAAAAGTGTAAAGACGATATATATTGGTGGTGGAACTCCTAGTTCTATAAATTTGACTTTATTAGAACAATTATTAAATGAAATCAATCAATTAATTAACTTAGAACAAATAATAGAATATACCATAGAAGCAAATCCAAATGATATTAATCAAGCATTTGTTTCTCTGATGAAAAAATATAGTATTAACCGTATTAGTATAGGTATTCAAACCACAAACGATAAATTACTCAAGTTACTAAAAAGATCACATAAGAATAAGGATGTGATAAAGTCAATAAATCTACTAAGAAAAAATGATATAGATAATATAAATCTTGATTTTATATATGGAATTCCATCTCAAACAAAAACGGATATTTTAACTGATTTGGCATTTATTAAGAAAACTAAAGTACCTCATATATCATATTATTCTTTGATTATAGAAGATAATACAGAATTAAAGTATCTCATTGATCAATCGAAAATAACCCCTCTAGAAGAAGATTTAATTGCGGATTACAGTATTCTAATAAAGAATAGACTAAAAAAAAGTGGATTGAGTCACTATGAAACAAGTAACTATTCAAAAAGTGGTTATGAATCACTTCACAACTTAACCTATTGGAATCTTTTTGAGTATCTAGGTGTAGGACTTAGTGCAGCTAGTCAGTATCTTAATAAAAGATTTAAAAATACAAATCGAATTAGTAAATATATTAAAAATATTTCAAATAAGCAATATGTAAGAATAGAAGAAGATTTCAACCCAGAATTAGAATTCTTATTAATGGGATTGAGAAAGACTGAAGGAATTCAATTATCAGACTTTAAATCTAGATATAAAAAAGATGTGTTTAATAAATATCCAGTTTTAAGCAAACATATAGATAATGGATTATTAGTAAGAGAAGAAGATATACTTAGATTTACAGAATTAGGACAAGATCTTGCAAACCAAGTATATATTGATTTATTGTAGGTGATTATATGTTAGAATCTAATTTAAAAGAATATGTGTATTATTTAAAAATTACTAAAAACTTATCTAAGAATACGATTGATTCATACCAAAGAGATTTGAAAGAATATATTTCATTCCTAGAAAAAAACTATAAATTTCGTAGATATGAACAAGTAGAAAAAACACATATTGATAACTTTATTAAAAGTTTGGCAAGGAAAAAGATAAGTCCAAAATCAGTAACTAGAAAAATCTCATCCATTCATTCATTTCATCGCTATCTTTTAGAGGAAAAGATAGTCGATAATGATGTAACAGTTCGAATAAAAAAACCTGTAACACCTAAGACTTTACCTTCAGTTTTAAACCTAGAAGAGATAGATAAATTTATTGATGCCAGCAATGGTTTAGGCAAACCACTTGATTTAAGAAATAGAGCTATGGTAGAATTAGCATACGGTTCAGGCTTACGTGTTTCTGAATTGCTTGATTTAAACATTTCTGATTTGCATTTAAATATGAGTTTGGTTAATATTACTGGTAAAGGGAACAAAGAAAGAATTGTGCCTTTAGGAGAAGAATCTATTATTGCTATTAGAAAATACTTAGTCGATGCTAGACCATTATTAAAACCAAAACATCGTGAAATCTTATTTCTAAATAAAAAAGGTGAAAAACTAAGTAGAATAGGATTTTATAAAGTTATAAAAAATATCGCATTGAAAGCGGGAATAAAGAAAAAAATGTCTCCACATACTTTAAGACATTCTTTTGCGACCCACCTACTAGAAAACGGTGCTAACTTAAGAAGTGTACAAGATTTATTAGGTCATGAAGATATCTTAACCACAGAAATCTATACACATGTTACAAAAAAACATATTCAAGAAGTATATGAACTTAATCACCCGCGTGCTGGAAAGAAGGAATAAATATGAAGTTTAAAAGAGTATTTTTAATTGTTATTGACTCTGTTGGTGTAGGAGAAATGCCTGACGCTGAAAAATTTGGAGATCTAGGAGCGAATACAATAGGAAATTTAGCTAAAGCAACTGGTGGCGTATACTTACCTACACTAGAGTCTTTTGGCTATGGGAATCTAACAAGAATAGAAGGAGTAGCTCCAGTAGAACACCCAATAGCAAATGTCACAAAAATGGCTGAACTTTCAAATGGAAAGGATACATTAACTGGGCATTGGGAAATCATGGGTGTACGAACAAGAAAACCATTTAAAACATTTACTGAAACAGGATTTCCTGAAGCATTATTAAAACAAATTGAAGAAATTACTGGAAGAAAAATAGTTGGAAATAAATCTGCTTCAGGTACTGAAATTATTAAAGAATTAGGACCACATCAAATGGAAACGGGAGACTTGATTGTTTATACAAGTGCTGATTCAGTATTACAGATAGCAGCTCACGAAGAAATCATTCCATTAGAAGAACTATATGATATCTGTAAAAAAGTAAGAGAGATAACCTTAGACGAAAAATATAAAGTTGGTCGAATTATTGCTAGACCATATGTAGGAAATCCAAAAGATGGATTTACAAGAACTCCTAATCGTCATGATTATGCTTTAAGTCCTCCAAGAACAGTTTTAAATGTGCTAGAAGAACAAAAGCTAGATGTTATTTCTGTAGGAAAGATTAAAGATATCTTTAATGGCTCAGGGATTACAGATCATTACGCTATTAAGTCAAATCATCATGGAATGGAAATCACTACTAAGTTAACAGAAAAAGATTTCACAGGATTATGTTTTACTAATTTAGTTGATTTTGATGCAAAATATGGACATCGAAGAAATCCTGAAGGGTACAAAGAAGCGATGGAAGAATTCGACAGGGATTTGGCTAATTTGCTAGGAAAAATAGGAAATGATGATTTGTTGATAGTTACTGCTGATCACGGGAATGATCCTACACATCATGGTACAGATCATACAAGAGAATATGTTCCATTATTTATCTATAGCCATGAATATAACGGTAAGTTTTTACCAATCAGTGATACATTCGCTGATATAGGAGCGACTATCGCAGATAACTATAATTTAATGGGCACAATATACGGAAAAAGTTTATTAAAAATATTAGAATAGAAAAGAAAATAAAAACAAGCAGATTAAATTCTGCTTGTTTTATTGTTAACTATCTAATAAGTAATCATTTGTTTTTGATTCTTTTTTTAGTTTTTTAAATTCTTTGCTTTTCTTAATCTTAATTTTCTTGTTATTTTCTCTAACAATATGTTTGATAACTTTATTGTTTTTAGCTACTTTTAAATATGGATAATAAGAATCTAAAATCTTATTAAAAGCAGAACTTAAATTATTGTAGTATTTTTGATTTTGATTATAAGAATTAGTGTACTCTTTTGTTAGATTATTAATCTCAGTTTGGAAAGATACAGATTGCTTATCTTGTATACCTTCGTATTTCTTTTCAACCGCAGCTAACTCATTTTGAATTTGAGTTATTGTTCTTTCATGTTTATTAACAGCTAATTTCAAAGCTGCATCGAGTTTAGTAGTAATATTTTTACTTTCTTTTTCAAGCATTTGTAATTTGTTGTAATATAAAGAATCCGAATCAATAATATTCTTTTCATATTGCACTTTAATTTGATCTCTTTCCGTTTCAAGTTGTTCTATTTGAGATAAATAAAGCTCTCTGTTAATTTCAGGTTTATCTTCGTAATACACTTGTAAATATGCTTGAATTAAAGTTTTTGTTTTATCTTCTAATTCAATTTCAGCTGCTTTCAGTTTATATTGATGTCTTTCCTTAATTTTTTCAAGAGACTTATAAAAAGTAGGATCTAAGATATTAACTTTGTTTTCTAAATAAGGTTTTAACGTATTAAATTTACTTTCGGCTACCGTATATAACTCAGTCATTTCTTTTATCGTGTCATCTTTAATTATTTTGGCATCTTGAATTGCTACTTCAAAATGGGCATCTAGTTCTCTTAATTTTCTTTTAGCTTCTGATATACCAGTATCGTTCGCTATTAACTCATTAATGTCACTCATCTGTGCATCATGAAGCTTTTTGTTTTTTGCAATTTGTTTTTCAATAGCTTTTCTGAAGCTCTTATCAGTAGTTTCTGATAAATTATATGTATTATGGTATAGTTTAGCTTGATATTCATCAGAAATATTTTGTTCTCTTTCTTTATACTTTCTTGTTTTATTTCTTATGATATCAAAATAATAGTTTCGTTCCTCTTCAATCGCTGTAAGTATCGCTTCAACACGCAAACGATATTCATCATTAGCTAACATAATCTGCTCGCTAGCAAAACGCATTTGGTTTTCAAATGTTGTAAGGATGAACTCATTATTAATTTTAGTTTCTTCACTAACTCTATTTGATTGAGACACTAAAAATCTTTTTTCATTTTCATATAAAGTATTAAAGTGTAAAGCTAAAACATCATATTCCTTTAATGCCAATTTAATATCACTAGCAGCGTCAACTACTTTTATATTATGAGATTCTTTTAAACGAATATCACTTTCTAGTATTTGGGTAATAATAGATAAAAACTTACGATTAAGGTTAGTCTCATCAACTAAATATTTCATATGATAGTTGATTGCTTTTTCTAGTCGTTCTATTATATATTTTTCTTGGATTAAAGAGTTCTCAATTAAATACGAATTACCATGATGATTGATATAGAATAATTTTAGATCTTTAATAGTATTAATTAAATCGATATCCTGTAAATGCATCATTTTTTCAGTTCTGTACTTTAATTTTGCTTCAATTTCATTAATCTGTTGTTTAAGTTTTAATGTCTTAATATCAAAATTAACATTAATTTTGTGTTCCTTATTCATTTGTAAGATTCTTAAGAAATTGATTTCATCTTTAATTATCTTAGTTGAGTTATCACCAATGATTTGTGCTAAGAAAGGATCTATTTTAAGTAATTCTAAATATAATCTAAAATACTTTTCAATTTGAAAAATAAGATTTCGTGAATCTTTTTGATATTCTAAATAAATACCTTTTTTAGTTTTATTGAATTCGCTAGTCATTTTTCTAGCTCTTTTTTCAGCTGCTTTTCTATATTCTTTATATTTAATAATTTTATTGAATTTGTTGATTAAGCTTTTTAAAATAGAGTATTCTTTTTCTTCAGCGTCTACAATCTCTTGTTTTAACCTATGAATGACTTCTTCAGGATGATAGAAGAAGGTAGTATCATCAATGAGAAGATTTCCTTTCCTTCTTAATAATCTATCCAATGTTTTTTCATAGATAATTTGATATTCCTCATTCAATATCTTTTTTACCTTTTCTTCTTGTTCTAGAAGGTGATTTTTAAATGTGTCTAATTGTACCATTTTATCTGATATTAGTGCTTGTATAGTTAATGAAGTCGGATCATCCTCAATAGTAAATGTTAATTGATTATCTAAGTAGTTCTTCATTTCTTTTGTATAGAAAGTATTAATATCATTTAATTTAGAATTCTTTTGTTGGATTAATAATGAAATTTTAGCATCCATATCAGTAATATCATCATCTAGTTCTTGGAAGTGTTTTAAAATTTCTTTATTATAACCATTTAAAATCTCATCAAATTCAGTTTTTTTCTTTTGGAAGAATTCATATAGTTCATCAAAATCCATGATTTGATTTGCATAATGAGTTCTAAAAAGATCAAAGAAATTGTATTTTGTTTGAATCATTGCTTTATTAAGATAATCTAATGATTCTATACGATCTCCTGCTTGGTTAAATTCATAATCAAGGATATTACGATTTTCCTTATGAATTAATTCTTCAGTTTTAGAGATGATAGATTGACGATCTACGATGACAGATTCTTCATGGAAAAAAACACTATCTTTTAGTTTTTCAGCTTTTTCTTTAAGCGTAGATAGTGATTCTTTTGAATCATGAAGATTATTTAAAGTAGCTTGTTTATGACTTTTTGCACGGTGTTCTATACTTTGATAAAAGTCATTAAACATTTTAAGTTCTTTATCTGAAGCCATTTTTAGTTTGTCTTCATATGTCTCAAAATTATCAAAGTTTTTCGCTACTTTGTCTTTTGTCATAGACGCCTCCTATACATTAATAATTCGATCTTGTGTTTCTTTTGATTTTAATTCTTGTTTTTTTAGGTTTTCTCTTGTTTTTTTACTTTTTTGTATGGTGTCTTTGTATGCTTGTTCAGATTGATTAATTCCTTTTTCATAATAAGCTTTCATATTTTCAATTGGAGAATATAAAGCACTACCTGGTTCTATTAATTCATTGTTTCCAGATTGATTTAATAGATAATCGTTATAATTATCTTCATATTCATTGTTTATATCTGAAAACTGATTTAAATATTCAAATTCAAGGTTTTGAATTTGATTATAAAGCATTACATAGTCTTCTGGAAGTCTATTTTTAACTCGTTCTATTTCTTCTAGATATTTAGGACGAGATACAAATTTATCTTTTTCAAGTTCTGCGAATTTTCTTTGTAATTCCTTTGCTTTAGTTTTTTGCAATTGATATCTTTCTTTCTTAATTGCTAAGTAATTGTTTTCTTTTTCAATTGGTAAGGTGTTGATGTTTTTCTCTAAAATTGCAATTGTCTTAGAAGCTTCATTGTTTTTATCTTGATATAATGCATTAATATAAACAAGTTCTTGATTATAATCGTTGATGTTTTTAACTTCAATTGATTCCAAAGATTTTAAATATTGTTTATATTGCTTTTCAAGTTGTTTTTGATCTTTTCTAAATAGTTTATCTAGGAAAAGCAACATGCTTTGTAATTCTTTATTATTTTTGTTAACTATCTTCGTGAACTTTTTGTTAATTATTTTAGCTATATCATCTGATTCTTTTACTTTTTGTAGGTATTCTTCGTTGATTGCTTTAACTTGGTCTTTATAAATCTTATTTATTTTTTCTGACCTAGTTTTAAGCATTTTTAATTGTGTTTTTTTAGATTTTTCAGTTTTTATAGCAGTATATTGTAGTTTATCATATTCCTTGTTAATTATTTTTTCTTTTCTTATTGTTTTCTTTTTTGTGTTTTCAATGAATAAAATATCATTTTTAGTACAAACCTCTAAAATATAATCTAAATAATTATTAATCTTTACTTCAAACTTATCTAATAAGATAAAAGCAGATAAGTAGTAGGATTTTAATAAATTTTTTGTCACATAAGGAGATTTTATTTTTTTAATTTTATTATATGTAGTTAAATTCTTATAAATAAACTTTCCTAATGTTTTGTCGGAAACATTTTCTATTTTTTTAACTAAATCCGGTATTTGATATTTATATGCTAAATCAAGTGTTGTTTTGTAGATATAATGAATCCCAGCTGTGATTTCATGCAAGTGACCGTTACATTCTGATGATGTATTATCAGTAAATAGTGTCTCGTTAGGTTTTTTTAGATGGGTTTCTAGTAAGTTTTTATTTTTTAATATAACCTGTCTAATATTTTTTGTGTTTTTTAAGATTTCAGTATGATAAAGTTTTATAGCTTTATTATATATTTGGTTTTTCTTTTCTGTGTTTTTGTTAATTCTTAATAACAAGTCATTTCTATCTTTTTCTAATGTTCTTAAGTATGCATAGTTATCTTCTGAAGAATCTACGTATTCAGATATTTTTTCTGAATTTTCTGTATTTTTATCTATTAGTTTTTGAGCATGATGGATGAAATCAACTACATGATTTGATCCGATACTATTTTTTTGTCGTTCTTCATTTAAGTAATCAACATAGCTTTTTGCATAGCCATAATTAATTTTTCTTGCATTAAATTCAATTTTTTCTTTGGCTAGTTTATTTAAAGCGATTGCTTGATCTATTTTTTGTTTATATAAAGCTTTAGCTTCTTCAAGTTTTCTTTGACTAGCTATTTCATGGATTTCTTTTTCATGATTAGCAATCATAGTCATATATTCTTGATATTCGGTATATTCAAGCTTGTTTTGATTGAGAAGAAGAACCTCTTTGTTTATATTTAATAGATTATTTTTATAATTAGATTCGATTTGAATTTTCTCAATATTTTTATTATGTTGGAACATTGCGAAATATTGATCGTTTTCAAGTGAAGCGATGTATTTTTGGTAATCACCAAAAATCTCTAGATTTTCCATTCGTTTTCTGATTTCAGCGATTTCTAAACGATTGTTAGATTCTAGAGTTACTATTTCATTTGATAAAGTATCAATTTTTGATATGTATTCAGTTAAACGATTTGTTAAATCATTAACTTTAACTAGTAAATTAATTTTATAATCCTCAAAACTCTTTTGAGAATTATGGATATAATCTGTTTTGTATTTAATATAATCAGAATTATATTTTTTAAAATTTAATAAGGTTTTGTATAAATCTTCATAGGTTTCATTAAAGTAAAATGCAAAATTTGAATAAACGTTAATCGAATTTTGTAAAAAAGCAATTGGTGCTTCATAAGCTAATTTAATCTCTTCAAATCTTTTGTAAGAATCAATTTTTATCTTTTTAATCTCATTTTGATATTTAGAGATTAATAAATCAGACATTGTTTTGTTTCTTTCAAGCAAGTAAGTTGCTTTCTTTTCAATAATTTCTTTTTGTAAAATATACTTTCTTAAATCTTTATCGTTTTTCTCAGTATCAGCTTGTACAATCATTGGATATAGTCTTGATAAAGATAGTTTTAACTCAGCCTTAATTAAAGATTCAAATACAGAACGGTTTTTGTTGACTTCTCTAATTTGTTTTACAAAAGTTCTAATCATTGTTTGATTGATTTCAGAATGAGGTTTTCTTTTATCTTTACTAATATCTCGAATTAAATCTCTTTCACTTTCAAATTTATTAGTAGATTTTTTAAATAATGTAGACATTTCATTCTTTGATTGATTTAAATGTAACAATGATTGGTTTATCGTATCATCTAAGAACTCTTTATTAGCTTCTCCCTCTTCAGTAAGAGAAGTAGAAAGTTTAGTTAAAGCATTTTTAGCTTTTTCCATTGTCCACAATAGTTGATTTGATAGATTAGAGTTTAAGTCTTGGTATTCACCAAATTTGTTATTTAATTTATCAGATTCAGAATCAATAAATTCTTTATGAATTCTCATTTCTTTATCAATTTGATAATTTGTTTCTTTAGTTAATTTTAAGTAAGTATTAAAAGCTTCAGCTTTTCGTTCTTCAAATTGAGTTAGAATATTTTGATATTTATCGTCTTCTTCACTTAATAAGTCATTTGCGTTTTTATTATGTGTGACAATATCATCATCTAAACTGTTGAATCTTTGATTAAACTCATTTCTAATTTCTTTGATTTTTTCATTGTGAATTAACTCAATTTCGTAGAATTTAGTAGTTAATTGTTTTTCTTTATCAGCGAAATTATCTTCGACTTCTTTAAAATAATCTACTTTTTCATTTTTTGCATGTAAAAATTCCCGTTCAAGTTCTTTTAAACGGTTTTTATGAGTTTTATTATATTCATTAAAATCATGATAGCAATTTAGTAAGATATCGCTTTTTTTCGCCATTTTTCAACTCCAGTAATACTTCTACATTTTATTATATTATATATAAATATATATTTCAACATATCTAAACAAATATAGTGTAATTTTTACATTATTTGGTATAATAGTTATGAGGTGTTTATATGGATGAGCGAATTATAAGTAATAACCTTTTGATTGATGATGAGGTAGATGCAACGTTAAGACCTAAACAATTTTGTGAATATGTTGGTCAAACAAGTGTAAAAGAGATGATTGAGATAGCAGTTAAAGCTGCTAAGCTTAGAAATGAGTCTCTTGATCATGTGTTGTTATATGGACCTCCAGGATTAGGAAAAACAACTTTAGCACAAGTGATTGCTAATGAATTAGGGGTTAATATGAAGTCTTGTAGTGGTCCAACCATTGAAAGAACAGGAGATTTAGCTGCGATATTAACTTCATTAGAACCTGGTGATGTACTATTTATTGATGAGATACATAGATTACCTAAAATCGTTGAAGAAATATTATATTCTTCTATGGAAGATTATGTGATTGATATCGTCGTGGGTAAAGATTCAGGTGCGAAGTCTATACGGGTTGATTTAGCGCCATTTACCTTAATTGGAGCTACTACTAGATTTGGTGATTTAACTGGGCCTTTAAGAGATAGATTTGGGATTGTTCATAAGTTAGAGTTCTATTCATTTAGTGAGTTAGAAAAAATCTGTGAAAGAACTGCTAGAATTTACGATTATGAGTCTGAGAGTGACGCAATTGTTGAGCTAGCTAAAAGAAGCAGAGGAACTCCTAGAATTGTTAATAGATTATTCAGAAGAGTAAGAGATTTCGCGGATATTTTAGGTGATGGTACAATCACTTTAAATATCACAAGAATGGCTTTGGAAAAGCTTAAAATAGATGAATTAGGCCTTGATAGTAAAGACAGAGAATACTTAATGGGCATTATTGATAAATATCGTGGTGGTCCAGTCGGACTAGAAACCATCGCTACATCAATTAGTGAGGATTCTCGAACTCTAGAAGACGTATATGAACCTTATTTAATTCAAATGGGATTTATTTCTAGAACTCCAAGAGGAAGAGTTGTAACTGAAAAAGCATATAAACACTTAAAGAAATCTTATCAAGGAACACTATTTTAAAATGAAAACAAATGATTTTGACTATAATTTACCAGAAGAATTAATTGCACAAACACCTTTAGAAGTAAGAAGCAATTCTAAATTACTTGTTGTTAATAAAAACAATATGGATTTAAAACATGATACATTCAACAATATAATTGATTATTTGAATGAAGGGGATGTATTAGTTTTAAATAATACAAAAGTTATTCCAGCTAGATTATATGGAGTAAAAGAAGATACAAAAGCTAATATTGAGATTTTATTGCTAAATCAGTTTAGTACTAATGCTTGGGAAGCTTTAGTTAAACCGGCTAGAAGAGTAAAACTTGGCACTTCAATTTCTTTTGGTAATGGATTACTTAAAGTAGTTTGTACTGAAGTTTTAGATGAAGGAATTAGACATTTTGATTTAATATATGATGGAGATTTAGAAGAAATACTAGATCAATTAGGAGAAATGCCACTTCCACCATATATTCATCAAAAACTTGATAATCAATCTCGTTATCAAACAGTTTATTCTAAAATTACTGGTAGCGCTGCTAGCCCTACAGCTGGCCTACATTTTACAAAAGAATTACTAAATAATATAAGAGAAAAAGGTGTAATAATTCAATATGTTACTTTACATGTTGGCCTAGGTACTTTTAGACCTGTAAAAGTAGATGATGTTAAAAAACATAAAATGCATTCAGAGTTTTATATGATGGATGAAAAAACAGCTAAAATTATTAATGAAGCTAAAAAAGAAAGTAGAAACATAGTAGCTGTTGGAACTACATCAGTTAGAACTTTAGAAACTGTAATGAATAAATATAATGAATTTAGAGAAGCATCTGGGTTTACAGATATATTTATTTATCCAGGATATGAATTTAAAGCAGTTGATACACTTATTACTAATTTTCATTTGCCTAAATCTACATTATTAATGTTAGTATCAGCTTTTTCTTCAAAAGAAATAATTATGAATGCATATCATGAAGCAATCAAACAGAAATATAGATTCTTCTCATTTGGAGATTCTATGATAATAAAGAATCAATAGATAGTTTTTCTATCTATTTTTTTATTTTTATTTAGGGGATATGTTTACAACTAGTTGATAAAGTAATATAATTGTTATTGGATAGATTATTGTGTTAATACTCCAATAATACAAACTACCTTTTTTTATAATAATTCGTTTTATAACCAAAAAACTTGTAATAAGTGCATATTTTTTGTATAATGTATTTGAGGTGAAGAATATGATAAATAGACCAAACTATATGAATACTCTTATAAATGCACTTGACAATGGAATGGTTAAATTATTAGTAGGCGTGAGAAGAAGTGGTAAATCTACTCTACTAAAACTTCTAAAAGAATACATAATAAATATGGGAGTAATTAAGAAACAAGTAATAGAAATTAATTTTGAAATGATAGAGAATGATTACTTGAAAGATAAAGAAGTACTACATAAATATATATCCGATTGCGTTAAGAATAACAAATCAAAATATTTATTTATAGATGAAGTTCAAGAAATACCTGAATGGGCAAGGGTTTTAAATTCATTAAGGGTTTCGTTTGATATTGATATTTATGTAACAGGATCAAATGCAAGAGTATTTACAGGTGAACACCTAACTTATTTAGCTGGAAGATATTTATCAATTAACGTTTATCCATTAAGTTTTTTTGAGGTTGCTACATTTCTAAATAAGAAAATAAATATTGATATATATAACACTTTTTTAGACAGTAGTTTCCCAGGAGTTTTACTTGAACCAAAAAAAGAAATTAAAAATATCATGAAACAAGACCTTTTTGATACTATATTTCAAAGAGATATGATACTTAAAGGCAAAATCAGAAACGAAAGCATATTCTTTAAAGTAGTACGGTATGTACTAGAACATATAGGATCAATGGTTTCAATAAATAAAATAAGAAATACTTTGGTTTCTGATGGTATTAAAATTTCATATGAAGCTGTAGATAATTATATCAACTTGATGGTAAAATCATATTTTCTTTATCCATGTTTAAGATATGATATTAAAGGGAAAGAAATTTTAAAAACTAATAATAAGTATTATGTTGTTGATTTTGGAATCAGAAATAAGATTATACCTAATGTTGAATCAAACACAGGTAGGATTCTAGAAAATTTCATATATTTAGAACTTATAAAACATGGGTACGATGTTTATATTGGAAAAGTTGGAAGAGATTATGAAATTGATTTTTTAGCTACAAAGGAAGAAAGAAGAATGTTTATTCAAGTATCAGAAACAATAGTTGATCCCAAGACAAGAGAAAGAGAAATAAAACCATTCACGATGATAAATGAAATAGGGGAACGATATGTTGTTTCATTAGATAAATATCAATACTCCTCAGAGTATTTTAAACATCTATATTTAACTGATTTTATAGAAATACTATAAATAGTATTGAAGGTTAAGCATATTGTGTTAATACTCCTGTAATGTATTCAGACATAAGCGGATA
>CAZZPD010000030.1:0-15809 GCA_964655885.1 uncultured Candidatus Izemoplasmatales bacterium
AGCACTTACTGAAGAACCTCCATTTGATTGGAAGCTTATTGTATATTGATTGATTGTATATTCTGCATATAAAGTAATGTTTTGTGCTGGCATAGTTGTAAATGTATAACTTTGTGTTAACCCAGCATCACTATACCATCCATTAAATGTATAACCTGTTTTTGTAGGATTACTTGGTTGTGATACTGCCGTATTATAGTCTTGTGTAATATCACTTACTGAAGAACCTCCATTTGAATTGAAGGTTATTGTATATTGATTAATGATGTATTCAGCTGTTATTACTATATTATTGTTTGGCATGTTAACAGGAATACTTGAGTCCCATCCTGTAAATGTATAACCTGTTCTACTAGGATCAGCTGGATTATTAACAAGACTTAAATCTTCATTATAATCATAACTAATTTCACTAATTGATGAGCCATCATAGTCTTCGAATCTTATTGTGTATTGATTTATGCTATATTCAGCTTTAATGATTATATTATTAGCCGGCATGGTTGCTGGTATACTGCTACTCCATTCTGTAAATGTGTAGCCTGTTCTACTTGGATCTGCTGGATTACTAACTAAACTTAAATCTTCATTATAATCATAACTAGTTTCATTAATTAATGATCCATCATAGTCTTCAAATCTTAATGTGTATTGATTGATTGTCCAGTCTGCATATAATGTTATATTTTGTGCTGGCATCGTTGTAAATGTATATGCATTGTTAAATGTAACATCATCTGTATACCATCCATTAAATGTATACCCTGTTCTTGTTGGGTCAGTTGGTTCAATTACAGAAGTATTGTAATTTTGAGTAATATTTGTTACTACACTTCCACCATTTTCTTCAAAACTGATTGTATATTGATTAATTGTCCATTTTGCATATAATGATAAATTTTCAGAAGGCATGGTTGTAAATGTATACCCTTGAGTTAATCCAGCATCACTATACCATCCATTAAATGTATAGCCTGTTTTTGTAGGATTACTTGGTTGAGTAATTATAACATCAAAATCATCAGTTATACTACTTACTGATGTTCCGCCATTGCTATAAAAACTTATTGTGTATTGATTCACATTATAAGTTGCATTAATTGTTATATTATCATTAGGCATATTTGTTGGTATGGAATTATCCCATCCATTAAATGTATAACCATCTCTAATTGGATCAGCTGGAGCTGTTACTAGATTAAGATTTTCTCCATAATCATAATAAATCCTTCTTATTTGAGAACCATCATAGTCTAAGTATTCAATGTAGTATTGATTAACAGAATATTCTGCAGTAATGGTTACATTGTTAGCTGGCATGGTTCCTGGAATTGATGCATCCCATCCTGTAAATGTATATCCGATTCTACTTGGATCAGCTGGATTATTAACTAGGCTTAAATCTTCATTATAATCATAACTAGTTTCTGTGATTAATAATCCATTATAATCTTCAAATCTTAATGTGTATTGGTTAATGCTATATTGAGCTGTTATTGTTACATTATTAGCTGGCATGGTTGAAGGTATACTTATTTCCCATCCTGTAAATGTATAGCCTTCTTTTACTGGATTAGTTGGAGTTGATATTTCACTTCCATAATCTTGAACGATATCTAAAATAACAGTTCCGCCATTAGTATCAAAAGATATTGTATATTGGTTGATTGTCCATTTCGCGTATAAAGTTGTGTTTTGAGCTGGCATTGTACTGAATGTATAACTTTGAGTTAATCCAGCATCACTATACCATCCATTAAATGTATAACCAAGTTTTGTAGGTTCAGCTGGTTCATTAACAGAAGTATCATAATTCTGTATGATTGGTGATACTGCAAGTCCACCATTACTAACAAAACTAATTGTATATTGATTAATTGAGTATTCAGCTGTGATTGTAATATCATTGTCAGGCATTGTTTCAGGAACTAAAGTATCCCAACCCGTAAAGGTATAACCAACTCTAGCTGGGTCACTTGGTGTATTTACAATATTAAGGTTAGTTCCGTATCCATAATTACTAGATTGGATTAAATCTCCATTGTAATCAACAAATTCTAAAACATGGATATTAACATTATATTCAGCTGTTATTACAAAATCATTTGCTGGCATTGTTGCTGGAATTGATGAATCCCAACCTGTAAAGGTATAGCCATTTCTTGTTGGGTCTGATGGATAAGCTAAGCTGCTTAAGTCTTGACCAAATTCAATATCATCTTCAAAAATGACTGTTCCATCCCAATCTTCAAACGATAGTGTATACACATTCACTATATAAGTAGCTGTGATTGTTATATCTTGTCCTGGCATAGAATTAGGTACCACAACATCCCAACCTGTAAAGGTGTATCCTTCTTTAATTGGTACATTTGGAGCTACAACAGGTGATAAATAATCTTGTGTAATATCTGGGATTACTGTTCCTCCATCTGTATCAAAAGATATTGTATATTGATTGATTGTCCATTTTGCATATAGTGTAATATCACTAGCAGGCATTGTGTTAAATACAAATTGATTAGTAAAATTAGCGTCGCTAAACCACCCATTAAATGTATATCCTGTCTTTGAAGGATTTAATGGGTTAGTAATTGATGTGTTGTAATCTTGTGTAATAGCTGATACAAGCGTACCGCCATTACTGTTAAATGTTATTGTATATTGATTAACTGCATATCGAGCAGTAATTATAATATTATTAGCTGGCATAGATACTGGTAAAATGCTATCCCAACCTGTAAATGAATATCCTATTCTACTAGGATTAGAAGGTAAAACATAAGTTGATAAATCTTCAGAAAAGTCAAATGTGCCAGTTTGGATTACTGTGCCATCGTAATCTTGATACGCTACAGTATAATTATTAACCGTATAAGTAGCTTTAATAATTAAATCACTAGATGTCATTGTTGATGGTAAAGTTGTATCCCATCCACTAAATGTATATCCTACTCTTGAAGGATTATTTGGAATGACTACTGATGATAAACTAGTTCCATATTCAAAATCATTTGAATATAAAACTGAACCATTATAATCTTGATATTCTAAAGTAAGTGTGTCAGGTATCCATTTTGCATATAAAGTAATGTCTCTAGGTGGTGTTGTTAAGAATTCAAATTCGTTTACAAAATTAGTATCGATAAACCATCCATCAAAAATATAACCTAATTTAGTTGGAGGTATTGGTGCAAATACTGCCATACCTTCTTGACTTTCTAAATCATTAACTGGCGTACCTCCATTTGAATCAAAGGTAATTGTATATTTAACTACTGAATATGTAGCCACTAAAGAAATATGATTTGCAGGCATTGTTGCTGGTAAAGTTGTATCCCAACTTACAAAAGAATACCCAACTCTTTCTGGTGTTTCTGGACCAACAATTCCTGTCAAATCAAACCCGAACTCTACTGTTTCTAATTGTAATAATGTATTATCATAATCAAAGAAATAGATATAATATGTATTTGCTTGATAAACAGCATTTATCGTAACATCATTTGCTGGCATTACAAAAGGAATAGAATTATCCCAACCTGTAAAGGTGTATCCAACTCTAGAAGGATCATCAGGATTTGTTAATCCTGTTGTATCAGTATTATAAATATATGAATTTGTTTGAATGATTGTTCCATCATAATCAACAAAATTTATGTCATATGTATTAATTGTATATTCAGCTAGAACTACAATGCTATGATCTGGCATGTTGTTTGGTAATAATTGATCCCAACCTGTAAAGGTATACCCAGTTCTTGTAGGATCATTTGGAGGTAGAACATTTGATAAATCATCACCTAAATTATGTGTTGATGTTTTTAATACATTACCATTGTAATCTACAAAATCAATCACATATTCATTGATTAACCACTTTGCATATAATGTCGTATCACTTGAAGGCATCGTTGTGCCGATAAATCTATTGGTTAAATCCTCATCTGTATACCATCCAGCAAATGTATATCCTGCTTTGGTTGGATCAGGTGGCATTGAAACTGTTTCTCCATAATCTAGTGTTATTGTTTCAAAAGTAGTTCCCCCATCAGGACTATAGGTAATTGTATATTGATTAACATCCCATTTGGCATATACTGTTAAGTGATTTGCTGGCATCGTTGTTAAATTATAACTGATTGTTAATCCAGCATCTAAATACCATCCACTAAATGTATATCCTGCTCTAACTGGTGAATTAGGCAGATTTATCGTATCATCAAAATTATAATAATGGTTTTGTATAATATCTCCACCATTTTCTTCAAAATGAATTGTGTACAGCTTTATACTCCATTTTGCGTATAGAGTAATATCATCTGAAGGAATATCGTATATTTCATATGCATCTGTTAGAGCACTATCACTATACCAACCTAAAAAAGAATATCCTTCTCTTATTGGAATGATTTCTGTATCTATCACTGACCCATAATCATCAGTAATTGGTGCGATACCTACCCCGCCATTAGTCTCGAAAGTAATTGTAAATTGATCAATAACCCATTTACCATGAAGTGTAAGATTAGTTGAAGGCATTGTTTCTAAATCAAAAGGAACTTCTAAATCACTATCTAAATACCATCCAACAAATGAATGCCCTTCTTTTGCTAAATCAGGAAAATCAATTGTATCATTGAATGTATATTCTTCTGTGTATATCAAAATATCATCATCCAAATAATGGATAATGTAGTTTAATGGGCTATACTTAGCATATAGAGTAACTCTCTCATTGACTGTATCACCAGGTTCAATTGGAATTGTATGATTTTCGTCTAAATACCATCCCTTGAAATCGTAACCATCTTTAGTTGGTTCTGGTAAATCTGATATAGGAGTCCCATATGAATATTCAATTTCTCTAGTAGATATTTCTCCATCATAAGGTTCTAGGATAATACCTATACCTTGTAACTCGATTTCTTCAATAGAAATAGTCACAAATTGAAGCAAGATTACTACTCCAATTATGATAGAAAATAATCCAAATCCTATCGTTCTTACTGCCTTCATTTACAATACCTCAATAAGTAATTGTGAGTATAATTGAAATAACTGTTATACAATACCACAAAATTTTTAAAAGTTTAATTCTTTTATCAGTATATGAGATGTTAAATCTAACTTCTGGATAATCATCCATTTGTTTTTTACCAAATAATTTTTTAAATATCTTTCTAGCATTTATTCCTGTAAGGTATTTGCGTCCTTCCATAATGAAAATATAGATACCTAAAACTATGATGCCTATCCATAATAAGATTTTTACATATAAATGATTTTCAATCAATCTTGCAAGAAATATAAAGGAATAATTCATTATAAATCCTCCGATTGTTTGACATTAGCAAAAATAACAATACCAACCAAAATCCATAATATTGCTACTGCTACAAGTAAAACAAGATTAAATACTATCATTTGACCACCTCATATATTCATTATAATTTTACAACTTATAGAATTTTTTTTCAAATGTTTTGCTTACTATATATATTAATTATAATATATTTAAGATTAAAATCCTTAAAGATTAAGAAAATAAAAAATATTTAATTGGTAAAGGTCTATTTTAAAAGGTATTACTAAAAAAAAAGCTCAAAAATTTAATTGAACTTTTTTTTATTCAAAATTATCTTTTAGCTTTAATTTCTTCAAGTATCATTGTAATAAAATCATGTTTATTGATTACTTGTTGTTTTTGTTCTCCATATTTTCTATAGTTAACTGTTTTAGTTTCTACTTCTTTATCCCCGATTACTAGTTGATAAGGTATTTTTTTAGTTTGCGCTTCTCTAATTTTATAACCAAGTTTTTCATCTCTTTGATCAATTTCAGCTCTAATTCCTATAGCTTTTAAGTCATTTAACAACTTAAGGGAATATTTAAGATGGTAATCATTATTAACTGGAATTACTTTAACTTGAATTGGACTCATCCATGTTGGAAAAGCACCTGCATAATGTTCAATCAATATACCAATAAATCTTTCTATAGAACCATATAATGCTCGATGAAGCATGACAGGTCTTTTCTTTTCTCCATTAGAGTCTATGTAAGTTAGGTCAAATCTCTCAGGTAAATTCATATCTAATTGAATTGTTCCACATTGCCATATTCTCTTCATTGAATCTTTTAACTTAAAGTCTAATTTAGGCCCATAAAACGCACCATCACCAGGGTTTATGATATAAGGTTGACCCATTTCATCTAGCGCATCAGCTAAAGCTTTTTCGGCTTTATCCCAGATTGCAATGTCTCCAATATATTTTTCTTCAGGTCTTGTAGATAATTCTATATGATATTCAAGGTTAAATACTGAATACATATAATCATATAATCTAACTAATTCTTTTATTTCTTGTACAATTTGATCCTCTGTCATAAATATATGAGCATCATCTTGAGTGAAATTTCTTACTCTAAATAAACCAGCTAAAGCTCCACTTGCCTCATGGCGATGAACTAATCCTAGTTCACCAACTTTTAATGGAAAATCTTTGTATGAATGAATGTCTCTTTTATAAACTAGCATTCCACCAGGGCAGTTCATTGGTTTAATTGCGAACTCATGATCATCAATGGTTGAAGTATACATATTTTCTCTATAATTAGCCCAGTGGCCACTTACTTCCCATAATTCTTTATTAAGCATAATAGGAGTTTGAATTAGTTTATAGTTTTCTTTTAAATGGACATCATACCAAAATTCTTCTAGTTCTCTTCTTAAAGTCATTCCGTTTGGTAGCCAAAAAGGAAAACCAGGCCCATATTCACTTAGCATAAATAAATCTAATTGTTTACCTAATTTTCTATGATCACGTTTTTTTCTTTCTTCTAGTAAATGAAGATGTTCATCTAATTCTTCTTTGCTAAAGAATACTGTGCCGTAAATTCTAGTTAATTGAATATTATTTGAGTTCCCACGCCAATAAGCTCCAGCAACACTTAAAAGTTTAAAATGTTTAATCCATTTTGTTCCAGGGATATGTGGCCCTCTACATAAGTCAGTAAAATGAGCTTGTTTATAAATGCTGATTTCTTCGTCAACTGGTAATTCATTGATTAACTCAACTTTATATGGATCATCACTAAAAAATTCTAATGCTTCTTCTTTGGATAAAACTCCTCTTTCAATTTTAGAATTTTGTGATGCTATTTTTTTCATTTCTTTTTCTATTGTTATTAGATCATGTTCACTGATTACATCATCACCTAAGTCGATGTCATAGTAAAAACCATCCTCAATTACAGGCCCAACACCAAAATGAGCATGTGGATACAGTTTTTTAATTGTTTCCGCTAATAAATGGGCAGTAGAGTGTCTTAAAACTTCTAATGCTTCAGGGTCTTTATCGGTAATGAATTGAACAGTTGAATCTTTCGATATGATTGTATCCATATCAATAATCTTTCCATTAACTTTAGCTACGATACAACGTTTTTTTAATGATGGTGAAATTGAACTTGCTATATCAAATAATGATTGGCTAGATTCAAATTCCAATGCGCCTCCATCTGGTAGTTTAATTTTCATAATTTGTTCCTCCTAAAAATAAAAAAATCGCCCTAAATAAGGGCGAAATAATTTCCGTGGTACCACCTTAGTTCTTATTAAAAATAAGCACTCAATCCGTTAACGCCGGCTACGGGTTTTATTAAAACCAACTCCAAGGTAGTAATCATCTTGTCTTAATGTTTAGCTTGCACCATCCTAAACTCGCTTTTTTAAGATTATAAGATAATCAAGTCCTCTTCTTTGTCTCTAATATTATTATATATTAAATAAACTTTATGTCAAGAAATATGTGGCTTTTCTGTTAAATAGAATTCTTCAGATAAACTTCTTATTCTTTCTACAACTCTTGTTGATTTTGATCTTTCAACTAATGTTTGATCTTTACTCATTGCATCAATTAATTGTTTAGACTTTAAATTTGAAGAGAAAAATGTTGGTCTTTGGTCTAATAATCTATATTGCAAGATAGGACCAAGAACTTCATCTCTAATAAATTGGCTTACAGTTTCTCCACCGATATCATCTAAGAAAAGTATTTCAGATTTCTTCAAATTTTCAATTTTTTCTTCAAAACGATCTGTTCCAATTGATGATTTCAATTCTCTTACTAAATCTGGATAATAGACAAAAGTTACTTTAGATCCAGCTTTTGCTAATTCATTAGCCATCGTAGCTAATATATATGTTTTACCAGATCCGAATAAACCACTAATATACATTCCCTTTACATAATTGGTTTTACTGTAATTTTTTAAAAAGTTGAGCATATATCTGTGAATTTCTTTTCTTTCTGTACCTATCATATCAAAGTCATCCAACGTTGCTTGAAATATCTTTTTTGGTACATAAAATGCATCAATATTATTTCTTGAGTCATCTGTTTTATTATATTTACATTTATTGTATTCTAATTCAATATCTCCATTATACATTCTTAATTTAGAATTAAATCCAACTGATGAGAGTTTACATTCATAGATACCTTTACACTTGGAACAAATCTCTTTTTCAGATAAGAATGTCAATATATCATTTACACCGTACATAATCGTTTCATGAGTTAAATCATTTTCCATAACGAAATGACTAACGATTGGGTCAGTCATAAAACGATCAATTAAATTCTCTTCTTCTTCATTATCGATATTAGGTAAGTATTCGTTGATTTTTTTCAAAAAATCACCTCTATTCCATATTGCTTATATAATCTTCCAACCAATCAATTTCAGCATCTTTTGGCTTGTTTTTATTATATGTGTTTGTATTATTCTTCTTTCTCGATTCTAAATGTTTAACATAGTCCATTGCGAGTTCAACTGTATTGATTTGATTTCTCTTCCATGTTTGACCTACTTTTTGGAAGTATGCAAATCCTGGTAATACTCCTTCTTTTGTTCTAGCGATATAAGCTAATAAAACATTCACTACTGAAGGAGCTAATCCAACTTCATCAATCAATCTTTCAACAGTTCTTAAATCAGCTACTGAAACCATGTTATCACCAATTTCATTTAATAATTGAATTGGTGAAACTGATTTAAAATATTCAACTGGATCAGTAGGAGTGTTTCTGTTGATGCTTTTCTCTTTTGTTTCTTTTTTAGGTTCGATTTCGTTTAGTTTCTCATATTCATATCGAGCATTTCTTGCTAGTCTTTCGATATCAACTTGATTATTATCATTCAATGATTTAATCATCACATCTTTCATCATCAATTCATTGAGTCCATAAACGTAACTTAAACTTTCAATTTTCAGTTTTATCGCTTCTGTTAGATCATTAAGATTGAATATTTCTTCTGGTACACTTTCAGAAAATAATCGCCAATTAAAATTGTATTTATTAAGTGATACAAATTTTTGTTTTTTACCTGATATCAAATTATTTTCTTGTAATAAATCCTGATTTCCTATAGCGGGAAAGACCTCATTAAAGGCTTTTGATATGTTGTACTTTTGTCTTTTATTAGATGAATTAATCTTAAATATTTTTAAGATTTTTTTGAATCTAGTTTTAGTGATTGCTGAAATTAAATATTGCCCCAATATCCCATCATTAACAAAGCTTCTGGCTGATAATGGAAGCTTAATTTCATACGTAAAACTATCTTTTGCAAAAAAAGTAACGATTAACCCTATAGCTTCTAATTTATATCTATCTGATTCAATTAAATCTAATTTTCTGTTAAGTAAAGACTCTAAATCTGCATGAAGATATTCTTCAGATAATAGAGTTTGTCTATCCATTAAATTCATTAATGTTAAATATAAATTGAAGGCTGTGTCTCCAATGATTGGTTGATAAAGCAAGGTTAATACTTGATAATCGATACTTGAACAAATTCCTTCACCGCTTACGATAAAAGAATCACTTCTTCTAATACTTTCCAAAATGCTCTCCTTATGGGTGTAATGATACTCCTTTAAATACTAAAATATCCTTTAAGTCATTATAAAGTTTGATTGCTCTTTTTTTAGGTCTATTTAATCCCATTGAACTAAAAAAGTTGATTTTGAAATCAATTCCAGCTTCAATTGGTGAAATTTGAGTAACAGTAACGATACAATCGTGACCATTGCCTATCATATAAATTTCTTTATGAACCTCATTAATTTCTCTGATTTCAAGATGGTTTCTCTCTGCAAGTGTTTTTAGCCCTTCTAAAACTGTTTTAAAATTGTTCCTAAAATATCTTGTCCGTAAATCTGGGTCTGTATGTAACTCTCTTGTTTCACATGATGGTGAAAAGAAACTTCTAATTGACAAATCCATCACTCCTTAATCTATTATAAATTTCGTTAAATTGTTTTTGTGTGTTGGCAATATCATTATTATTATCAATAACAATATCTGCTAAATGTTTTTTTGTTTTTATATCCATTTGTGATTTAATTTTAGCTTCTGCTTGCTTGGTGTCTATATTGTCTCTAATCATAAGTCTTTTAATTTGTGTTTCATAATTTACATAAACTGACATAATTAAATTAACCATATGATCTATCTTTGTTTCAAATAATAAAGGTACATCTAAAACAATCATTTTTTTGCATTGTTCTTTTGCTTTCAATACTCTATTTTTCATTTCCTCTAATATAAATGGATGTGTTATTTTATTTAGTTTTTTTCGTTTTTCAGAACTGTTATAAACAATATTTCCTAATGTTCTTAGATTAATATTATCATCTTTAATGATTGATTTTCCAAATTCACTCACTAATTTATTATACATTATTTTATTTGTTTTTAATAGAGTTTTATAAATCTTGTCAGCATCTATAACACAGATATTTTTATCACTAAACATATTGGATACTAAACTTTTTCCGCTTGAAATTCCTCCAGTCAAACCAATAATGAGAGGGAAATTCTCCCTTTGACATCTTGGGCAAAAATATGTTCCTCTTCCTCCAACTCTAATTTTTTGTACAAAGTCATGGCAGATTTTACATTTTTTTCCAACTAGAGTATGCACATTTAATTCATTTTGAAATCTGCCATCAACTCCTAGAGTAGATTGATAGGTTCTTATTGTTGTTCCTCCAAGAGAAATAGCTCTATCAATAACTTTTTTAGCTGATTTAATTATTTTTTCTATCTGATAGTATGATAATTCTTTTCCTGGTTTTCTTGGGTGAATTTTAGCCAAAAATAATGTTTCATCCACATAAATATTACCTAAACCAGTTACAATATGCTGATCTAATAATAATGTTTTTATTGCCCGATTAGATTTTTTGATTAAAGGATATAAATAAGATACATCCAAATTAGGATCGTTAATCTCTTTTCCTAAAACCTTAATGCTTTCTAAGTCCTTTTCTCTATATAAATCAACTAATTCCATTGTGCCAAATTTACGAACATCATGGTAGGTTAGATATTTATTATTATCTAGCTTAAATATGATATGTTCATGTTTTGTGAATTCAGAAATAGCATTTCTAATATAATATTTTCCTTCCATTCTAAGGTGGCTAACCAATGTGTTTTTTTCTAAGTCAAATAGAAGGTATTTTCCATATCTTCTAATATCGGTAAATGATTGATTCGTTATTTGTTTAACAAATTTTTCTACATTAGGTGATTTAATCATCTTGTCATAGTTAATTATTACATCAATTATTTTTTTACCAATTATAAAATTTTTAAGTGTTTCCTTTACCGTTTCTACTTCTGGTAATTCTGGCATTATTTCACCTCATATAAATTTTCACCCGAAGAGTAATTTGCAATCAAATTAACATTAAAATCAACAGCGTTCATCATTGTTTTTGAAACAATTTCCGTTACTATTTTTTCTTCTTCTTTAACCACATCCAAAACAATTTCATCATGGATTTGTAATATCATTTTAGATTGAATATTTTGTTTGACAAATTCATCTTTTATTTTAACCATTGCTATCTTTAAAATATCAGCTGCAGTTCCTTGAATTGGAGCGTTCATCGCTATTCGTTTTCCAAATTCTCTTGTTTGATAATTATTAGCTTTGATTTCATTAATATGAATAATTCTATTAAAGTGAGTTCTTACATAACCATTTTCTTTAGCAAACGCTATGTTCTTATCAGTCAAATCTTTAATTTCTTCATAACTAGCATAATAATTATTAATAAATTCTTTAGCTTTACCTAATGATATGTTTAAATCTTCTGATAATCCCCAAGGTGTTTTGCCGTAGATGATACTAAAATTAACTGCTTTAGCAATAGATCTTTCTTTTCTTGAAATATTATCTTTTTTAAATATCAACTTAGCGGTTTCTTCATGAATATCTTTATTGTTTTTAAATGCTTTAATTAAGTTTTTAACATGTCCAAGTTCAGCTAATACCCTTAATTCTATTTGAGAATAATCAAATGATAACAGGATGTTACCTTTTGAAGCTACGAATACTTTTCTTAACGCTCTTCCTTCTTCATTTTTAATTGGAATATTCTGAAGATTTGGTTCTTTAGAAGATAATCTACCAGTTTTTGTTAAGGCTTGCTGGTAAATTGTATGTATTTTATTATCATCTTTTAGTGTTAAAGAACTCTTTAATCCCTCAAAATACGTTGAATATAATTTTGTGTATGTTCTATATTCTATGATTAAATCAATTATTGGATTAAATGATTTTAATTTACTCAATACGGATATATCGGTTGAATACCCTGTTTTAGTCTTTTTATATACAGGTAATTGCATTTTTTCAAAAAGAATAACTCCTAATTGCTTAGGACTACTGATATTAAATTTTTCTCCGCTTAAATCATAGATTAATTGTTCTGATTCATCAATTTTTTGTTTCAAATCTAATCCAAACTCTTCTAGAGATTTAGGGTTGATATTTATTCCAATATATTCCATATCACTCAGTACTTTTGCTAAAGGAATTTCTACATTGTATAATAAATCTTCTTGATTAAATTCTTTGATTTTTTCTAAAGCCTCAGGATACGTTTTTTTAATTGCATTTGCTTTACTAATTGCATGTTTAATATATTTATTTTCTTCAGGCAAATGATATTTAGCACCTTTTCCATAAATATTATCTTCAAAATCTACATCATGATAATGATATAACTCACAAACATCTCTAAATTCATCTTGATTAACGCTTGAACTAGTTAAATATGCAGCTAATAACAAATCAAATGCGATTCCATTTATAATTATATTATTCCATCTTAGAATAACTGTTATTGCTTTTAAATCAAACACATATTTTTTATTTTTTTCAGATTGTAGAAACTTAATGAAAGCATCACTATTAATTGCAATATCAAATGGAATATAATAGCTTATTTCAGAGAAAATAAGCGCAAATCCTAATGGTAATGCATCGTGGTAATTCTTACCAAAATATTCTAAATGCATAAAGCATTCGTTCCCTAGTATCACTTTAATTTCTTCTGGATTCTTGATCATTACAAAATCATCTAGATTTTCATTTTTTTTCTCAATTTTCATGTTTTTTATAAATGAATATAATCCTAGTTTTGTGTAGAAATTAATTAGTTTTTCTTGATCATAGCCTTGATATTCTGTTTTAGTAAAATCTATTGTATTATCAAAATCAGTCTCAATGGTAGCTAGTTTTTTTGAGAAAATTGCTTTTTCCTTGTTTATTTCAAGCTTTTCTCTTAATTTGCCTTTAACTTCATCAATATGCTGATATAGATTATCGATTGTATGATATTGTTCTAGAAGTTTTACTGCAGTTTTATTTCCCACACCAGGAACTCCAGGAATATTATCTGATGCATCTCCTACCAATCCTTTATAATCAGTTATTTGATTTGGAGATACACCCATTTTTTCTTTTAGGTATTCAGGTGTAAATATTTCTACATCTTTAAGTCCTTTTCGTGAAACCATTTGTTTAACATTGGTGTCTAACAACTGCATCAAATCATGATCATTAGAGTAAATTGTAACCTCATCAAATTTTTCTTTGTAGTGTTTAGACATATAACCAATAATATCATCGGCTTCGTAAAGGTCTTGTTGGTAGTAATATACACCTAAAGCATCTAAATACGCTTCCATTAATGGAAACTGCATAATTAATTCTGGTGGTGTATCTTTTCTTGTTCCTTTATAGTCTTCAAATTCTAGATGTCTATGAGTTTTTCCTTTTGGGTCTAAGGCAACTAAAATATGAGTATACCCGTTATCTATTAATTTAGTCATTGCGTGAGCAAAGCCAAATATGCCGTTTGTATAAACGCCTTCTTTGTTTTGCATTAAATTTCCAGTATACGCAGTTGCATAATATGACCTAAAAAGGAGATTGCTTGCATCTATTAAAAGTAATTTTTTCATCTGTTCCACCACACTTTTGTTAATATATTTTATCATATTACAAAGAAAAATGCACAAATCATAGTGCATTTAACTTATCAATTATTATTTTTGTTTTTTTCAAGTAAAATTAGTAACCCTTTTAAGATAATTCTAGTATCAAGAATTATATCTTCCTCGGTTAATGGATGAACTATTTTAGAATGTCCTCCAGTTAAGATTACTTTTAAATCCTTTTTATTTATTTCGGTTTTTATTCTTTTTATCATTCCATCAATCATTGATGCGTGACCAAATAATAACCCTGCTTTTATACTATCAGCTGAATTAGTTCCTAACAATTTTTTAGGTGGTGTCAATTCTATCTGAGGCAGTAAAGAAGCTTTACTAATTAATGCATTTTTACTTGTAGTTAATCCGGTAGAAATAATAACGCCTTTTAAAGCTTTATTCTCAATATAGGAAAATGTTGTGGCTGTTCCCAAATCAATGATTAAGCATGTATCACTATAAATATTTGTAGCGCCAACACAATTACTAATTATATCCGATCCTACTTCTTTTGGATTATCAGTTAAAACTTGAATACCAGTTTTTACACCTTTGCCTAAAAATAGTGGAGTAATATTAAAGTTTTGTCTAAAAAACGCTCTGAAAACACCATTTAGTTCAGGTACAACCGATGAAACAATTACACTAGAACAAGATGGTATAAAGTTTTTTAATGTAAAACTATATTCGTCAAAAGACTTATTTTTTTCAGTGTTTATTCGATAAACTTTATCAATAGTTTTACCATCTTCTGATAATCCTATAGTGATAGTGGTATTACCAATATCAATTACTACTTTCAAATTAATCAACCTCTATTTCAAGTAATGTATTATTTGTGTTTTTTAAGTATCTAGCTAAACTAATTACAATAACCGAACCAACTACAGCTGCAATTGCAGCTTCTACAAATGGAGTAAATGGAATCACACCCCAAGCAACTAATGATGCAAAATAAGGGCTTATAGCTTCAAATAATCCTAATTTGTTAACCATAGCAAATGAAGTCCAGAACATGATTAATACTAATATGGTATGGATTAATGTAAGTAAAAAGAAACTAACACCAATACCTAGATATTTGTTTTTAAATATCTTTATAAATATTTTAGTAAAATCATAGATTAATAATCCAAAAACAAATCGAGGTAAAATAGCTACCCAAGGATACACAAAGAATGGACTTGCGTAAATAAACGCAGCAATATTAGCTACGACACCAAAAGCTAATCCTAAATATATTCCCATTTTTCTACCTAGTAACACCGCTCCAATAAGTACAGGTATATGTACGATTGTAGCTTCAATTGTTGGGGCAATTTTAATGAATCCAATGGTTCCCCCTAAACCATTAGGAACTAAACCTAACACTGCAATTATCGCTATAAACATAGCCAAAATTGTCATTTGTCTTGTTTGTTCTTTTTTTGTAAGAACTTTTTT
>CAZZPD010000031.1:0-15279 GCA_964655885.1 uncultured Candidatus Izemoplasmatales bacterium
GCAACTGACTTGTAATCAGTAGGTTGCGGGTTCAATTCCTGCTTTCGGCACCATTCATACACGCTAACAATTTACTACAAAGTACTTTGTTTACTAGACAAGATGGACATTGGTTCATCTTTTTTTATGTTTTTTTATGCTCAATTTGACTATGATTTGAGCCTAAAAAGATAGGTTTTATCTTTTTGCCCCTGTAGTTCCAGGGGTGTTGGATAAAAGTGTGGTGTCGATGCATCAGTGAAAATGGAAAGAAATGCATGTAAAATGTATGAATATATATTCTAAAGGCCATGAGTTTCTAGGATTAATAGAATATGAATGCAGTTATCTGTTAGAAATGATCAAAAAATAGCAAACCTTAGAAGTTAATGTATCAGTCACAAAAAGCATCAATTTTTCAGACTCATGTAAATACAGGCTTTCTCTTAAAAAATATGAGGGAGTTGAGGGAATCAAGCGCGGATGAAAGATTGCTCATATATTAATGAGAAATGTATTCTGTGATATATTAAGCTGTACTATAAGCGATTGCAACTAATGAAATTCAAATTCCCCCAAAACATAGACTTCATTTAATCTAATATGACAATCTATTATTTTACGGTTTGGATACTATGGGTGTAGCAGCCATTTTTTAGGCAATCTTCGGATTGTCTTTTTCTTTTATTCAAATTTCCCAAATTTTTTATGGATTGTTAAAATTGTATTTATGTGGTATAATTATGGTACAATAAAACCATAGAAAGAAGTGATAACATGCCACAAATCATTCCAATAAGAGAATTGAAGAACACAGCTAGTATTTCAAAATATGTAAATGAAAGTAATGAACCTGTATTTGTTACAAAAAACGGGTATGGTTCTATGGTCATTATGAGCATAGAAGTATACGAAAGAGAAATTGCGAAGAATCAAATCATTGAACTAATAAACGATTCATTGAAAGACATAGACAAAGACTCACTTAAAGTTGATGGACCTATGTTTATCAATGAAATGAAATCGAAATATGGCAAATAAATATATAATTTTCCCTAAGGCTCAGCAGGATCTTGAAAATATATTCAAATATATTTCTATTGATTTAACTAATCCAGAAGCGGCAATGCTTCTCATTGAGAAATTTGAAGACAAATTTAATGAATTAACATTGTTTCCGAAGGCCTATCCATATATCGAGAACGAAGCACTGATTGTTAAAAATCTAAGAAAATGTATAATTGATAATTTTCTTGTTATATATCTATATAATGAAATGAAAGCTGTGGTTGAAATAGTCAGAGTTATATATGGAAGACAGGATTATATAAAAAATCTATAAAGTTGCTACTTTATAAACAAAAATTACATGTTGATTATGTATTGACACGGGTACGTTTCGTGGGCTTTCAGCTCCACAATGTATACCCACTTATTAGCGACTTAACTTCACGGTCTACTTTCGGCACCATTTATGCACTCTAACTATAACGAACAAAACGTTATGTTATCTAGATAAGATGGACTTTGGTCCGTCTTTTTTTTCATTTTAAGTATCAAATATGTATCAAATAAATATCAAAAGTTACAATATTTGCAAGTTAACCCTCTACTTACAGGGGTTTATATCAAAATTTTGTTGCTGATGTCTTAGATTATGGAAGCGTTAGAATGCAGATTTTCATAATAAATTAGGTGTGCTAACCCTGGAATTTCAAGGATGCTACATAAATAAACAATGATTTTTAATAATAGGACATCGAAATGATCAAACCCTAGAACTTAATATATTGGGTGTAAAAATCTTCACTTTTTTGTACTACTGGAAATATAGGGTTTCATCTTCCAAAAATGTGACTTTATATATTTAAAATCTAAGAACAAAAATATTGTTCATTTAGAATCAACAACAATGAAAGATTAGCATCTAGTTTACAATATAAAACCCCGATTCAAGTCAAACTCGAAGCAGGGTTTAAATAATAATTCTTTTTTGTGTCTACTAACTCTTTACTTATTCAAGATACTAGGCTTTTTCTTTGTCGCTATAATATCTGTTATAATTGAGACTGAGAAAAAAATGGTTCGTGACGTTATATAAAATATATAAAAAATTAATAGTCATTTACATCCAAAAAATTTATAAAATTTACAATTAATCAATATTATATATAATATAACAATATTGTTTTAGTAAATATTATCAATTATATTTATTTTTTTAAATTACTGATATATAATATAATTGAAAATATGGAGGGGACGAATGAAAAAAAAATTACTTGGAGTATCATATATTCTATTTTTAATTACGTTTTTATTTACTCTTAATCCGGTACGTTTGAATGCTGAGACAAGTAGTAATCAACTTTCCTTAAATGATATTACATTATATCAAGGTAACTCCGGTTATATTAATTTATATATGGATAATGCGTCAATAATTGGAGGGCTTTCTTTTGAAGTCTATTTCGATAGTGACTATATTACAATAAATAATTGGTATGCCGATAGTTTGATTGATGGTGAAACTATCTCTGTAAACAATGATGTTCCTGGTAAATTAAGTATCAGCATTATTTCTAATGATGGCATTCAATTATCTGGGAACATTTTTCATTTCTATGTTGGCACAGCATATGATATTCCTCTAGGAGATTATTCATTGGATTTAGCGGTATTGGATGCATATGATGTTGATTTAAATCCAATAACGTTTTCATCCACTGATTCTAAAGTTACAATTCAAGAGCGATTAACTGAAGCTCAAAGAATTTACTTATATACATCTCTTTCTGAAAATGAATTATATCAAGATGATGTATTCAGTTATACAATATATTCTTGGAATTTAGCCGGTTTAGCAGCTGGTAATTTTGAAATTTATTATGATAAGAATGTAATCGAGCTTAATTCAGTAGAGATAAAAAGTAGTTTAACTGATTTAGGAGCTATTATAACTATCAATGATCAAATTCCAGGTTATATAGACATTTCTTTTGCTTCAATTGATGGAATTAACTATGCAGGGGATATGTTTGAGATACAATTTTCAGTTCTAGCGAATCAGCTTCAACAGTCAGAAATTAACTTAGAAGCGAAACATTTATATGATGAAAATTTAAATCCTTTGATAGCTTCAAATGTTGATATATTAGTACCATTGTTTGAACGCGAGATTATTGAAGACTATCCAAACATATATATTGCTGATTATGCTGGCGAATATAATCAGGAATTTACTGTGGAGGTAGTAATTGAATCTCTTAGTGGTTTGGCTGCTGGAGACTTTGAAATTGATTTTGATACTTCAATTTTGTCAGTTGTAAATATTGCAATTGGCGAAGAGGTTACTTCCAATGGAGGATATTTAGAGTATAGCCCAATTTATGACGATGGAATCATAAACTTCTCATATATCAATGAAAACGGTTTGATAGCAGAAGAAACCTTGCTCTATATTACATTTCAACCAAATAATATTGAAGATATCACTGAGTCTGAAATACTAATAAATGGGTCTGGAGTTGTAGATGCATCATTTAATCCGCTACAATTAGATTACATTTCCGCAAATGTATTACTGACAAATGTTACAACGGTACGTTTTATTGATTTTGATGATAGCATCATTG
Source organism: uncultured Candidatus Izemoplasmatales bacterium (assembly GCA_964655885.1). Lineage (GTDB taxonomy): Bacteria > Bacillota_I > Bacilli_A > Izemoplasmatales > Hujiaoplasmataceae > 4572-104. Next base: position 3,615 of record CAZZPD010000031.1, read on the forward strand.
AAGAATCTAATATTTATCAGGGAAAAACAATTGTATTTCCTGATGCCCCACAAAGAGGGGGAACAACATTTATTTCTTGGAATAAAGTAACTGACAAAGATGGACTAATCGTATATCAAGCAATTTATTCATTAAATTTAGATTGTATTACATTTGATGATTTAACCACAACTTATAATGGATTAGATCAGGATATCTTGGTTTCGGGAATAATTCCTGGTGTGACCGTAGTTTATACTAATAATTCCCAATGTGAAGTCGGAACATATAACGTTGAAGCAGATATTTACTTGGATGATGTAAATCAATATAATCTCAGCGCTTCGTTTACAATATCACCACTTGAGATAGAACTAATATTGGATGATAATATTATCTCATATGGAGAAACAATAGATACTACATATACAACGAATCTTGAAGTTGTTAATCAAGATTTAAATGTTCAATTCTTTTCAAAAGATGGAACTGGAGTCGGCGAACACATATTAAGTGCAGAAGCAGAAAATTCAAATTATACTATCACAGTTACTGATGCAGTATTAACCATAAATAAAGCTGAAATTACAATTACAGCCAATGATTCAACTTCTGTATATGGAGAAGCTTTAAATTCCTTGACGTACACTGTAGATGGTACAATCTATAATGATGAAGTGACAGTTTATCTGGAAAAATCTCCTGGATTAACTGTGGGTACATATGACATTACAGTTACAGCTTCTAATACCAATTATGATATTACCTTAGTGAATGGAACATATACTATTACAAAAGCAACCTACGATATGAGTGATATTGGATTTGATAATTTAATTGTTAGTTATGACGGAACCTCTCATTCAATAGAAATTACAGGAACGTTACCACAAGATGTAACGGTATCATATATGAATAACAGTCAAAGTGACTTAGGTGTTTTTACTGTAACCGCAACATTTTCAGGTGATGCAAATAATTATAATGAAATATCCGATATGACAGCAACATTAACAATTGAAAAGAATACAATTTCAGGAGTTGAATTTGAAGATGCATCCTATGATTATAATGGGCAGTCACATATGTTGAGTGCAAGCGGAATACCTTCTGGAGCACAAGTAGTTTATGATACAGAGGGATATATTGATGCAGGAACATATTCAATCGAAGCAACAATTTCACAATATGGATATAATGATTTGATATTAACTTCAACAATGACAATCAATCAAGCCGAAGTTACAATAACAGCTGATGATTTAACTTCAGCATATGGAGAACCATTAGATTCATTAACATATACTTTAGAAGGAACTATATATGGAACAGATGATTTAAACGTTGTCTTGGAAAAAGAATCTGGTCTAAATTCAGGCGAGTATGAGATAACAGTAACAGCTTCAAATGCTAACTACGACATTACCTTGGTGAATGCAACTTATATAATCAATGGATTTGATGTTGATATGTCACAAATTAGTTTTTCTGATGAATCAGTTGTATATGATGGACAAGGTCATACACTATTAATTAATGGTGTATTACCAGTGGGTATTGCTAATGTTACTTATGTTAACAATACTTTGACTCAAGTAGGACAGACAGTTGCTGTCATACGATTTGAAGTTGATGCGAATTACAATCCTGTAGATAATATGTTAGCAACCTTGACAATTACTAAGGCGGACATAACAGGGGTTGAATTAATTGGAGGGACTTTTGAGTATGATGGCACTGCAAAAACAGCTCAAGTGTCTACCGATGAAACTCAATATGGAGATTCTTTTGATATAGAAGAAATAACTGATTTATCATACATCAATGCTGGTGAATATGATGTTAGCATCAAATTGATTTCGGATAATTATAATTCCTTAGTCTTAAATAGTGTTTTAACAATTGAAAAAGCTGATATTTTAATTTCTGAATCAGATTTTACTATCACGATTGCGGAAGAAGATATCACTATTTCTTATGGAGATTTGGACAATTATATTTATGTATCATTGAATGATTCAAATTACGTGAATGAAAACAACATCACTGAGTTACAAGAAAATAATGACTATACAATTGACATCTATATAGCTGAATCGGATAACTACAATATGTCTAATATTATTACAATTATTGTTACAACATATTTAAGTTGGACAACATTTGAAAATCTTGCGCCTGATACAGCAAATAGTCTTGTGTCAAGAGATATAATCGTAGATTTAATTCAAATGAAAGAAAAATTAAATCCAACAGAAAAATCCAATGCTCAGGTTATAATAGATAGTTTAATATCAGATTATAATAGTCTAATTACAAAAATCCACGATGAATATAAACCAGCTGAAGAGGTTTTGTCATATTTACAACCAAATTATGTATCATTGACATTACTCTTATTTGGTTTAGCCGTTGAAGAAGAACTGAGGTGGAAACGATGAAAAAGAAAATCTATACAGTTTTACTTCTAATTTCATTTATACTGCTTGTTGGATGTAATGGTTTAACTTCTTTAGAAGTAACTTCTACAACTAATGAATTACAGATTATACAACAAGTGCTTGACCAATACGATTTTCAATATTCTAATGGTTTTGATTTTACATCTACCCAGTATTTGGGTGAACAGATTGTCAATTCAGATTCCATTGAACAAAGAATTGATTGGGATAAAACAAATATATATACGGAATATACCTCGATGCGAACATCGGAATTCAATACAGATACTATCAATAAGGATTCACAAGTTGTATATTTCTATTCAAATAACAAAATGGGTAGTTACGTTGATGAAACATTAACTTGGGAATCGATCAGTCTTAACGAGTATATGGCGTTTTCATTGCCAGATATCAATATATCGGAATTAAATACCAGTAATGGAAATATAACTACTGCTAATGGAAAAACCACTTTTGAAAGTGATTTATCGGGTACAGATTTGGAGTCATTATTAGATGCAACATTCAATAATATAAGTTCAGTACATATAGAAATTATAATAAAAATCGCTACACAGGAATTGCTTGAAATTACCATTGCATATGAAATGGATTTAACAAATACAATAATTATTTTCACGCCTTATTATGACGCTGTACAAGTCATAATACCGCAGTAAAGAAAAAATGGAGGTAGGAAAATTATGTTACATATAATAAAAAAAGGATTTGCAATAAGTTTATTCGTGGTATTTGCATTGATATCACTTACTATGATTGGATATCAACAGGAAATAATACCTGCTGCATACAATCCAGAAAATATAGAACAGATGAATTATGATGTTGATTCTGATCAATATTTTGACACGGACGGAAATCTTCTTGTTCCTTATGACGTTGCATTCAAGGAGAACTTTGAAAGCGGAGATGTACAATACGATAAAGATACCTTTTTAATCAAATTCGATAAGACATTTGATGGCAATCTTACTCGCAATTTAAAAAGTGCAGGTATCACTGATTTGACTTTTTCTTTTTCAGGTAACAATACTGCATGGTATGAAGCTAGTATTGGTTCAAATTTGGATATCTTGTCTGTTGTTAATTCGGTAAGACAATTAGATAATGTTTTAGTAGCTGATTATAATTACATTTATCAAACGGATGATATTATTTCTTCAGCGGTTGCTATGAATGACATTTCTGAGAATCCTTTGTCAACAGATCAATGGTATTTGGAGGCTTATGGAATATCAGATGCCTGGACTTGGTTAACTGATAATGGATATGATGCTGGTGGAAGCAGTTCCGTTGTAGTAGCTGTTATTGATACAGGTGTGGATTATACTCATAAAGATCTTGCAGCTAATATGTGGGTCAATACTGACGAAATACCTGGAAACAATATCGATGATGATGATAATGGCTATGTGGATGATATCTATGGTGCAAATGTTGTCAGTGATGATAGATTTGAAAATGGAAATCCAATGGATGATCACGGACATGGAACTCATGTTGCCGGAGTTATTGCAGCTGAAAATAACAAAGAGGGAACCGTTGGAATTGCATACAATACCAAAATTATGGCTGTTAAAGCCGGGCAAGCAAGTGGTTATTTTATGCAAACAGATATTGCTGAGGCAATATTGTATGCATATGATAACGGCGCTGATGTTATCAATATGAGTTTTGGTGGAACAGGAATGTCCATCGCTGTTCAAGATGCTTTAATGACAGCTTATACTAGAAGCGTGCTAGTTGCTTCAGCGGGAAACTCTGGAGCTCCAAACGAATATGTTCCTGGATATATAACAATTCCAAATTATCCAGCAGCTTACTCTTACGTTATTGGTGTGATGAGCGTTAATTCTTATGGCACTGAATCTGGCTTTTCAAATTGGGATGTTAATAAATTTAACAGCGTGGAATATGAAGTATATGCTCCTGGAGAACAAATTATGAGCACATTGCCTAATGATAATTATGCAGCATGGAGTGGAACTTCTATGGCTGCGCCAGTTGTATCGGCGATTGCAGCTTTAATTCGTTCCGTTTATTCGGATCGAGATATGTATCCAAATAAATTTATTATGGGGCAATTAATTTCCACTTCAGAAGAGGGTGCTAGTTGTATAAACCCTGCCAAACACGGACTTCACAACGTTCCTATGATAGTGAATGCATATAGAGCACTGACAGTTCTACCAAAGCCAGATGTGAATTTATATAATTATTTTATCTACGATTCTGAAACAATTGATCCAAACAATAATGGTGATGGAATTATTGATTCAGGTGAAACCATAGATCTTGGTCTAATTTTACGTAATCGTTGGGGTATGAGTGAAAACACAATTGTTTCAATTGATGCAACTTCTCCTGGAGGAGTTGAAAATCCTTATGTCACTTTTTTAACAAATGATATTGATTATGGTGGAGTTGGAACTTATTCAACGAAAGATTTATTAACTAGGGATGGATCAATTGTGACTGGTGTTGAAACGCCGTTTAGAATTCAAATTGATGAAAACACTCCAAATGATTACATTATCAATTTAAATGTTACAATCCAAGCAGAAAATGCTTTGGATTCGGATGATGATACGGTTTATGAAACTTATGGTCTAATTCAAATTGTTGTTCGTAATGGCTATATCCTGCCTAATATAGTAGAAGAAGATATGACCTTGACTAAAGACAATTATTATATTATTCCTAATAGTATGATAATCAAAGAAGGAGCTACCGTTACAGTTGAACCGGGAACTAAAATCCAATTTTGGACAGATGATCCTAATGATCCTTACGCTGATACAGCAATCACTTATTTAAAAGTGGAAGGAAAATTCATTACTCAAGGAACAGAAGATGAGATGGTCGAATTGTTCCCAAGTGAATTGATGTCTAATTATCGTGTTGAAATCTTTGAAAACAATAATGGTTATGTCGAACTTAATCATACAAAAGTAACCAATGGCTTTTTAGACATATCCGTTGCAAATCGCAGTTTTTTTAATATGAATTATTTAGGTAAGATATACTTTCGATATTTGAGTAGTGGAACTGTGGAAAATTCTTATAGTTCGGTAGAATTGAATATTGCTCAAGGAGATGAATCAATCTTCTATGTATTGGGAAGTAATTATTCATGGAGTAAACCTTGGGTCTCAGGTAATTTTAATGATTCGATTTTTGTAGATTCTGCAATTAATTTTGATTCTTCTTCAACATTTGATAATTGTGTTTTCTTAAATAATAATACAAGTAATTACAATTATGATTTTGCTAGCAGTATGACCTTGCAAGCTCAAAGAGATTTTGATATCACAAAAATTGTAAATAACAATGAAACAGGGAAAACGTATATTTTAGTTAACACGAATGATTATATTTATCAAGATAATATCTCAAAATTAGATAAATATATAGACTTTGCTAAAATGTATGGTGGAAGCATTGTAAATATTGAAACAGATGCAGAGCAAGCATATTTAAATCAGAATTTTTCAATTTGGGAAACCTATTATACAGGTTTACATATCGATCAGAATGGGGACTATATATGGGAAAATAATGAACCTTATACTGGTTCATCAACCGTAGATTTAAATTCAAGGACATATGCAAGATATTATGCTTATGATGACATATATAATAATGAAAGTACATCCAATATCATGCTTGAAATGCCATCAGCTATTTATGTTAATGGTATAACCACAAGTGAAACAAGTGTTAATATTGATATGGAAAGCCAATATCAAATCAAAGCAACTCTAAATCCTTCAACAGCCAATCTAAACAATTTAATTTATATTAGTGATGATGAAGGAGTTGTGACAGTTTCGGAGTCTGGACTGGTTCAACCAGTTTCATATGGTACAGCAACCGTCTATATATATTCTGATGATTATCAAAGACAAACATCAATTTCCATTAATGTAGTTCAAAAAGTTGATTTGATATCAATTGATGCTTCTATGGAAAATTATCAACTAAGCATTAATACGACTCATCAAATCGATGTTAACTTTAATCCTTTGAATACAACTCAAAGAGAACTAAACTACACGAGTGATGATGAGACTGTTGCATCTGTAGATTCATTTGGTCTTATTTCTGCAAATGGAGTAGGGCAAGCGACAATTACAGTATCCAATTCAGATGACTCCATTTCAGATTCATTTGATGTTACAGTAGTTAGTCCAGTAACCTCGATTGCATTTGAAGAAAGCACCTATGTAACCAATTTAGATTCAACCGATGATAATATTTTGCCTTTGGTTTTACCATTGGACGCAACGAACCGTAATTTAGTTTGGAGATCATCTAACCCTGAAGTGGCTTATGTAAATGGAAATAATGAATTAATTAAATTATCTACTGGAGTAACAACATTAATAGCTACAGTTGAGAACACTAATTTAAGTGCAGAACTGATTGTTTCAGTTAGTGATTCATATGAACCAAATGAAGTGGTTAAGATAATACAAATAGAAAATTACTATATAGCTCTATATGGTGATGGGAATATATACTACTGGGGAAATGATGTGTTGTCACCAAAACGACTTGACTTACCAAATGTCAATCAGAAGATAATGGATTTTGCGCAAAAAGGTTCAAATTATTTGTTCGTTTTATTGGAAGATGGATCTATAAAAACATTCTATGATTGGAATTGGACTTATTGCGGTGATTCTGAAGCGATTTATGAATCGAATGATTATGGTGCAAATACTTTATCAATGATAGTACAAATTGAACAAACATACAACGGTTATTCGGTCTATTTCCTTAAAAATGATGGCTCAGTTTGGGCGCTTGGACAAAATAATCATGGTCAACTTGGAGATGGTACAAAGACAGATAGAGATTCTCCAGTACAATCATTAGTTCAGAATGTGGTCGATATTGCTGGCGGATATAATTTTGGAATGTTTTTGGATTCTAATGAAAATTTATATGTTGCTGGCGGATATAATGCAGAAATAACGACTCCATTATTAATTAATCAAGGAATCAATTCGATTGAGTCCTATTATAATTATTATTATATTAGTGCAACATCTTTGGACACAATAAGTTATTATTCTGGTGGTGATAGTGATTATTCAACCCCAGATAGAAACGATATTATTTTTGGTTATGATTATCTTGTTAGTTCAAGTCATTATTACATTGATGATGGGCTAGTTTATGTTAAAGGTAGCAACAATGATAAGGGTCAATTTGGAATTGGAACAACATCAAATGCAAATTATTATACTCAAATGTTGAAAGTCGAAAATGTATCACAGTTATTTATCTTTACTGATAATACCTTTATTCAAACAACAGATGGTAAATTTTATGGAACAGGATTGAATAACAATTACCAATTAGCAAATTTCAAAACAGAAAATAGCTCAATACCAGTTCGAATATTCTTTGGCTTAGAAGGTAACGGTGGAGGCTTTTCAGTAGAGAATGTTAATATTGTTAATCAAGAGTTATTTGACAATCAAGTTATAATTGATTTTAATGAAGCATTAGTTTTAGGAGATAATTATGTTTATATAACATTAAAAGATAGTCAGGATCAAACTTTAGCAATTCTAAAGACAATGGATTTAGATACATTTACTATTAGCCCGTTTTCTGGATGGATTGTAGGAGAAACCTACACGCTTACGATACCTGCCGGCTCGCTATCAACGAAGTTTATGATTGGTAACGAAGCGCTTACTTATACTTTCACATATATCGGAGATACAACACCAATAAGTCTTCTAAATTCGAGTATTTCTTATGGTGAAGTTTTAACAGATAATAACATTGATATTGATCTGGAATATACTGTAGCTAATATTGGCCAAAACTTTGACCAAATACAAATATTAGATGATACATCAACGCCAGTAAATAATGTTGATGTTAGTCTAAGTAATAATATTTTAACTATATCAGGTATGTTAGACTATGGAGATTATACATTAGTTATACCAGCAGGAGCTTTAGAGGATAATGTTTCTGGAAACAATCTAGAATATCAAGCAACTTTTTCTATAGTACAAACACTTCAATTAGAGAGTGCAACCCATAACGATGGAGATATCCGAAAACCAGTTGATGAAAGCATGGTATTTACATTTAATGTAGCAAACGAGTATACTGCTTTTGCAGGTATTCAGTTATTGGATTCTTCACAAAACCCAGTTGATGTAACGATTACACTAGTTGATAATACATTAACGATTGATCCAACAAATAATTTAGTTATGGGTCAAACTTATACAATTCTTATTCCTGAAGATGCATTGATTGATGATTTAGGCAATACTAATACTGAAATCTCAAATACTTTCACAACATATGATCCAATAGGTCTTTATCGTACATCAATATCAGATGGTCAAGATAATGTAAATCCAGGGCAAACTATTCGAATATTCTATAATTATGCAGAAGCGGGAGATTTGTTTAATAATATCGCTTTATTAGATGCTGAAAATAATCCTGTAGACTTTGATGTTGTATTATTCGATAACGTGTTATCAATTACACCATCAGGTAGTTATTCTACAACTTATTCGTTAACGATACCTGCAGGAGCTTTATTAGATGAACAAGGAGTTTTAAATAACGAATTAGTTTTAAATTTTTTAACAATAACACAATCAACTAGATTTTTCTATACGAGTGATTTTATCAAAACAGAATACAATACAATTTTGGAACAAGGTTCGAATACAAATATCACCAATAGTGCTATTTTAAACAACTTTAATTTCACAGACCTTGAAATGTGGTTGCGTTTTACAGCACAAACATCTGATGGATATGAGATGGATGAATGGTTTGAAACAATTGGAATGGGTGGTAATTATTGGGGTACTACTGATCCAGTATTAATTAATAAGATGATATTGGACTTCGATGATTATCAATCCTTATGGAATATTGAAGAAGGAAACATATTACAAACCCCACCAGAAAACACCTTCCCATTTGTAACTGATGTATATTTATTAAATTCGCTTGGAGAACGAGTTTCAACTGTAGGAAATGAAACAATATCTGTCGTGGTTGAATTCAACCGAGATATGGATACTACAGTAGACCTTGATGTTCGGTTTGGATCTTCTTTACCATTTGCTGAATATCAGATTTCAGGTAGTTATGTAACCCCAAGAAAATGGGTTGGAACATATACATTAACCACAATTATTGAAAATGGTAATCAATTCTTCTATATTGATAATGGACATGTTGATGGTGATAGTTGGTTATCACTACAACCAGATTGTGGACGCTTTACATTTGAGATTGATACGACTGGCGCACAAGCAATGATTATGCAAGGACTTGCGACAGATACTGGAATCAATTTAACTTGGATGCAAGATGATTTTGAAACCTTAGCTGGATATAATGTTTATCGCAGTACATCTGAGGATGGCTTCTATCAAAGGTTAAATGATTCACTTATTCCAACAGATGTTAAAGAATTCTTTGATGATACAGTAGAACCAGGAGTTGTTTATTACTACAACTTTACAGTTGTTAAAACAGACTTAACTGAATCGATCCCTTCTGGTAAGATTGTCATTATGTCAAAAGATACAATGGCACCAAATATTTATCATACACCAATATATCAAGCATACACCAATAGCAATCTGGTAATATCCGCTACAGTAACTGATAATTTGATGATAGACGAAGCAACTCTTTATTATCGTATTGTTGGGGAAACAGAGTGGCATCAAGCATTGATGACCAATAACAACGATCGTTATTCGGCTATTGTTTCTTCAGATTACATTACATTAGCTGGCTTTGAGTATTATATCGAAGCATATGATGGAGTGTCATACACTTATAAAGGAACAGCAGATGACCCATATGTTACAATAGTAAAAGAGGGTATCGATGCGAATTCATTAGGTGATGTAAATGGTGATGGTTCAATTACAGTACTAGATGCACTGATGACTTTACAAGCTATTAATGATAGACTTAATCTAACATCGGATCAATTTACACGAGCTGATTTGGATAGCAGTGGAACATTAGAAGCTTGGGAAGCATTGAAAATATTACAATATGTCAGCGGAAAGATTACAAGTATGAGTTAGTACTTAACAGCAAAATAATAATCCGCACCTTAAGGACTCGGATTCAAAATGTAGATAAAGCACTATATTTTGAAAGTGTTCCTTAAAAACAAACAATAAAATAAGATTAAATGTCAAGGGTAGGGGTTGCCTACTCAAAAAGAATAATAGGTATTGTTTCTGAAAAGAATTGATACCTATTTTTTAGTACGAATAAGAAAGAGGAAGATTATTAAACGGATTTAATTATTTTAAGCAGGACGCTGGGGAATATTGATAGTCTGAAAATAGATTTAGCTGACAGCAATGATGAATTCGATGATTTATCTATTTTAGATAGAAATATTTTGATTTCTACTTTGAATGATACTTGGATGGCAACTACTGATGTGGAAGATCAATTTATCTTTGAAAGAATGAATAATGATTATGCATTATTCTTATAAGACTTAGGAGAGTTAAATCCAGAGTTATATGGCGAAGCATTTGTTACTAATAAATATGGAGTTATGATTTCTACAACGGGTAAACTAATAGCTTTAGCTCATTATGAGAAATATTGGTGGCAAGGTACTTTTAATGATGGAGATGAAGCAATATATTTAGAAGATAGAGGATTCGATGCAATATGGACCATTAAAAGGCTTAATATATAAATTGTCTCCTGAAGAAATTTTACATTCCTAGATAGAACTTAAATACAATGATGTATGGTATGACATGGAAGGCCTAATAATTGATGAGAAATATCTTAAAAGTGTAAAAAAAGAATTTAGAGAATCTATATTTTTACTTAGGGTATTGGCGTTAAGGATTTAAATAATACTAAATAAAAATGGGATAATTATATTCAAAAAGAAGGTATTATAAAAGATTTAGGGATTTTTGATTCTCCTGATAGTTTTTACAGCAAATTCAATCAAAATCTATGTTTTGAAAAGAGATTTATATATAAACGGATTGGAAGACATATAATAAATAGAAATGTGGATAAAATCAGAAAAGGAACATGAAAGTATAAGTAAAGGCACCATGGATACCCGCTTATTAGCGACTTAGCTTCACGGTCTACTTTCGGCACAATTTATACACTCTAACAAATTACTATACTGTTCTTTGTTTGCTAGATAAGATGGA
>CAZZPD010000032.1:0-14512 GCA_964655885.1 uncultured Candidatus Izemoplasmatales bacterium
AAAATGGCTGTTAATTATATGGAAGATTTTGATTTTAGCAAACTGGAAAACTATACTGAAGGGGGAGCGGTAAAACCCTCTCCAGATCAATATGTTGGAAAACTAATTATTAACAATAACAAAGCAATTCTTGAACCGTACGAAAGAGACTCAATAATTTATAACAATATGGAATATAGTTTTGAATCTAAAGAAACATATTTAGATCAGAATGTATTAATAATCTTAGAAAGCCCTCATCGTTTTGAATATGATGATAACAATAATCCAGTGGGACTAGCAATGGGTAAAACAGGAGAAAACTTATTTAGCCTATTTGCTTATGCTTTGAAAGCATCCAAAATGTATATGAAGGATGGAGTTTATAATGTAATTTTAACGAATGCAATACAATATCAAACAAGCTGTGGACTTAATCCAATTGATAGAAAATTAAGAGATAAAAATTGGCTAGATATTTATGACAATTATGGAGGAGAGGAAGACTTTCGTAAAAGAATATATACAATAAAACCTAGATATACTTTTAACCTTTGTACAGGTGGAAGAAATCCTGAAGGATTAAGAGCTAAAGTTACAATCTCCTTAATTAAATTTAAACTCAAAAAAGGGAAGCATTTTACCGAAGGCAATCACCCTGCTTCATGGGATTTACGCGGAGATACAAGAAATGCAATTATTTATTAATTTAGGAGATTAAGATGAATTATATTTATGGACCAGTACCATCAAGAAGATTAGGATTATCATTGGGAGTTAGTCCAATCCCTAGAAAAACTTGTAACTACTCCTGTGTTTACTGCCAATTAGGTAGAACAAATCATATGACAAACACTAGAAATATGTTTTACAAAATTGAAGATATCATCAATGAATTTAAAGCAATTCTAGATAAAAATATCCAGTTTGATGTAATAACAATCGTAGGCGAAGGAGAACCAACGTTATACTTAGGATTAGGAGATTTAATAAAAGAGATTAAAACATTAACAATGAAGCCTATAGCTGTAATTACTAATGGTGCATTATTATATGAAAAACAAGTAAGAAATGAATTAGCTATTGCAGATATTGTACTACCAACACTTGATGCTTATGATGAAATATCTTTTAAAAAAATCAATAGACCTCATGGGTCAATAACATATGAGAAAATCATTAACGGAATTAATCTTTTTTCTAATGAATATTTTGGTAAACTATGGCTAGAAATGATGTTTATGAAAGATATTAATGATGATGAAGTATCAATTTCTAAATATAGGAGTATATTAAATAATATCAAATATGATAGATTATATTTAAATACTCCAGTTAGACCACCAGCAGAAAAAAATGTTTCGGCTGTTCCGCCTGAAACAATGAGGTATATTCAAAATGAACTAGGTGGAATTTCGATAGATTTACTAGATTCTTTAGGATTCTATAGTGATATTTCAAATCACCAAGAAGCCATCTTAAGCATTATTAAAAGACATCCAATGAATCAATTTGAAATTAGAAGCTTCTTAAAGACTAGAAACTGTGAAAATATAGATGAAGCAATAAAAAAACTTAACACAAATAAGAGAATCGAAATTATTAAATACAAAGGATATAATACATATAGATTGAAATAAATAAGTCATGGTAAATTGTTACCATGACTTTTGTTAATCTTATATAATTACATATCATTCAATTTCATAATAGCGGAAGGAGTTTTAGTTAATAAGATATTAATTGGAATTAGCCCAAAAGTAATATTAATAATATATAATCCTATGATTACAAGAATTGAAGTTAACCAAGTGTAGTGTGTGATTGATACTAGTTGAATACTAGATTCAGCTTGTGTCAGTAATATAATAGTTAAAAGATAACCAAGAACACTACTTAACGTTGTTGTTATAATGATTTCACTTAAGAATATTCTACGGATCTCTTTTCGAGAAATACCAATATTTCTATAAACCCCAACCTCATACATTCTACTAATTAAACTAGCTCTCATAATCAATAAAATACTGAATGCTGATATTAATATTCCACCAATACCTAAGATAAAGAATACCTGATTTTCCTCTAGTTTTTCCTGCCTTGCATTTACTGGTTCATAAACATTAGCACTCACTTCATAGCCAGCAGTCTCTAAGTTAACTAAAGTACTTTTTACATCTTCGGAATAGACTAACAATTCAAAAGCAGAATGCCTATAATTAGTTATGTTAAAATATTTATCTTTAATATGAGGTAATTCGCTTACCATTGCATTTCTAAAGTCATAAGAAGTTATTCCATCTGGTGAATATCGATAAACTCCAGAGATATAAAAATTACCTGCAGTAATACCTATGTTATAAGGAATATCTCCTAATTTAACAGATGGATAGTTCTCATTAAGCATAATGCGTGTCCAATCAACAGGTAAATCACCACTAACGATTTCAAAACCATCTTGCATTATACGATAGTCAATCAAATTAGGTGTAACAAAACTATAGATTAACTCTTCTTTCATCCACACGCTTTGTGAATTTCCATTTGCGATTCCACTGATTTTAAAATACAACGCTGTATCAATTGCTTTGTAAGTGTCAGTACCATTTGTCTGAAGCTTAAATTCACAGTTAATGACATCCTTATATGAATTAAGCCCTTTATCTCTGTTTTCATTGATAATTACATCCGCTACGGATTGATCAATAACAATATCATATTCATTAGGCAAAGAACCGTAAATTAGATTTTCTTCATCAAAATACTTAATATCAATTGGTTGTGCATAAACGGAGATACTTTCTCTTAATTCATAGTATTTAGGATTTGTTAATTTAAATCTAAATGGTTCATTAACTAGCATTATTTGATCTACACCTGCTATGTCATATAAATCATTATAAGTATCGTATTTGGATTTATTCATATATACAGTAATGTAATTAGAATCGATTTCTACGAATGGTTCACTTACATTATAAATCTCACCAATCAATCCGATACTTACGCTAATTACAATTCCAACTAGGAATAAAACTAAATAGAGAATAATATTCTTTTTCTTAAATATATTAATTCTTTCAAGTGCATTCTTAAATGAATCTTTTAATGTGAAAGCTTGATTCTTATCTCCACTATTTACATCATCATACAAATCAAAAGTTTCTATTTTTTTAACATGGTCTTCTGGTTTATTAAGAATCACTATTTCACTGTCAGAATCAATATATTTTGTTCTTTTTAATGAATCTGATTCTATTTTTACATATAGCGTTTTATTTCTTTCGATTAAATCAATATTTAACTCATCTTTAATTTTACTATCAGTAAAACGATTAACTACCATCCCATCGGTTTTTGTAGTTGATTTCTTAAAATCAGATAAAGTAATAATATGTTCTTGTATATAATCTAGGTCTTTTACTTGTTTATTTATTTTATCCTCGACTATTTTCCCGTTGCTAATTTTAATAATTCTATCCGCATAATAATTACATAATGCTTTTTCATGAGTTACTAAAACAACTAATTTGTTCTTTGAAATTAATTTAATTAAATTCATCAGTTCAATCGTTGTTTTTCCATCTAGATTACCAGTAGGTTCATCTGCTAGTATAACATCTGGATTATTAGCTAAAGCTCTGGCAAAAGCAACTCTTTGTTGTTCACCACCAGATAGTTGTCTTACAAGTCTATCAGAATAATTTTCTAGATTTACTATTTTTAGTAATTTAGCTACTTTCTCACTAATAATTGATTCATCAGTAATCCCTTGCATTTTAAACATTGGTTCTATGTTTTTATAAACTGAAATACTAGTAATTAAATGATAATTCTGATAAACATAACCAATTTTGTTTTTTCTGATTTGATCCCATTTTCTTTGACTATATTTTTCTAAGACTTCACCTGCAAATGTAATCTTACCTTCATCAAAATTATCCATCCCACTAATCACGTTTAAAAGTGTGGTTTTCCCGCTACCACTTGGACCTAAGATAACAACTAAACCAGTATCTTTAAAACTTAAATTTACATCATTACAAACTGTAATTTGATTGATTTTATTTTTATTATAATATTTAGTAATATGTTCTAATTTAATCATCGTTGTACCCCCTTAAGGGCAGTAATCACATTTACTTGATAAATGTTTTTGGCCAGTCTATTTACAATGAACTCTAAAACAATTACTACTAAAGCAATTAGTAATAAATAATTATGCCATTTAAAATATTTTAAGAAATCAGGAATATCAATTAAATATATATCAACAATAAAAGCAATACAAATCATTAAAATAATTGAGATAATTGATAAGTATAACAATTCAAATCTTAAAATGTTTTTCATATTAGATTTTGATGCACCAATAGATCTTAGAATTAAATAATCTCTTATTTTACTAACAGTAATATATTTTAAAATAAAGTACCCAACTAAAATAATCACAAAGATGATAGCTGCCACAATTAATGAAACTAGTAGATTGTGAGAAACAATCTCTAATGCTTCTGCATGACTTAATAATTGTGATGGATAAAAAACATTATATCCAAGTTCTTTTAATTCTGTAACTACTTTATTTCCATCAAAAGAATCTTTTACAATAACTGTTATTTGGTAGTTTTCCTCACCAAAGAACTCGTAAAACGTTTTCTCATTCATATAGAGTTTATTTGACCTATCACTATCTGTTTGAACTTGAGAAATCAAGGTAATAGGTTGGAATAACTTATCATTTTCATAGACTGTTATTGCTCTATAAGTAATATCATGGCTTTCTATAAACGCAGTTGCGTCACATAGCCCTGCTTCCATATCATCTCGAATTTCTTTTTTATAAGAGAAGTTTCTACATATTTCAAAATACATTAGATTAACAGATAACACTTCTCCATCTTCTAATGAATTATCAATTTGTATCCATGTTGGATAAGGTATTTGATAAGTCCTACTACCAATAGCAACACTACTATCTTCTTCAGGAGTAATCCAAGAATCGGTAGGTATATCGAATTTTTCAGTTCCATAAATATTTATTGAAATCTCTGAATTTTCATAAATACTTGATGGAGCTAATCTTGCTAATCCTAGATTAGAGAAGTAGAGATGATGCAAATCATCTTCTAAATCTTGAGGCTCACTAGCAATACCAACCACAGTAAATGTAAATTGATCAGTATTTAATGCTTGAGTAGCCACTAAACCATAACTATTAGCTAAATCTATTGTATCTCCAATCTCATATAGACCATTATTACCAACAATGACTTCTGAATCAGTTACTGGTAAAGAGCCTTCAATAATCTCACTTTCAATCAGTGATAATGCTGGAAGTGGTTTAAAATAATAAAATAAATATTTACCTTCTTCAGCACTAAATTTTTTAGTTAAAAACGTTGAATCAAAAACGACATCGTTATTAAAGATTCCTTGAACATTTTCAATACTACCTATTTCAGTTAATTCAGAATCAGTAAATTGTGTATGATCATCCTTAATTAAAATAATTCTACTAGAATCAATATTAGAAAAATATGGATTACTAGTTTCTATTGGTTTGTTTTGTTCAATAATTCCTGCACTATATACAGAGAACATCATTGATAATAAAAATAAGATTGCAAACAAAGCTAGAATTGATTTTTTAGGAACAGCTAATATGTTTCTAAAACCGATTGCCATTTGATTTAAAAAAGTAGCCTTTGTTTTAGTCAAAACAAATTTATTATCCGGAATATCCTTGTGAGTTGACAAAAAAGAATCTTCCATAATTTCACCATCATAAATATGGATTTTTCTTGTCGCATAGTTAAGAATTTGGCTTACATCATGAGTAACCACAATCACAAGTTTCTTTTTACTGATCTCTTTAAATATTTTAAAGATTTCTATACTAGATTCTTCATTTAAGTTTCCTGTAGGTTCATCGCACACTAAAACTTGGTAATCTTTTGCTAGTGTTCTAGCAATTACCGTTCTCTGCTTTTCACCACCACTTAAATTACTCGCTCTTTGATTTGTTGCGTGACTTAAACCAACTTGATTAATTAGTGATAAAACTTTTTGATGTCTTACTTCTTTAGATAGACCTTGTAAAGAAAGTGCTAAATCAATGTTTTGATATACAGTATAACTATTGATTAGGTTAAATTCTTGAAAAACATAACCAATATAATTCTTTCTGTAATGTTCTAATTCTTGAATTGTGTAATGAGATAAATCTTTCCCATCAAAGTACATTTTTCCATCTTCATACGTTTCCAAACCACTTAAAATATTTAATAACGTACTTTTGCCGCTACCACTTTCACCTGTGATAGCGACAAATTCGCCTGTCTTAAATTCTAAGTTAATTCTTCTTAAAGCTTGAACAACGTTATTCCCAGAAAAATAATATTTACTGACTCGTTCTAATTTAAGCATAATTAAACCCCGTTATATATTCGATATTTCTATTCTACCATATAAAAGCAGAAAATAAATATTTTATTTTTTATGATGTCACAATCAACCAAATTAGTTTAAAAATATGATATTATTAATGTATAATTGGAGAAAACATATGAAAAAAAAAGATTGCAAAATTAATAAAATTTATGTTTTTTTAGCTAACCATTTACAATGGCTAGGTTTTACTGTGGTTTTATTTGCTGTTCTTTTTGCTTATATAACTGTGCTTTTCGAACCAAAAGAAGTTGTTTTAGACGTCATCTATTTTTTAATGTTTGCACTATTATTGACAGGAATATATTTTGAATTTAGAAATCAAAAAGAAGCTAAAAAGAAAATTATTTTTAAACTAGAAGACTTTGTATCTGTTACTTTTGGAGTTTTTTTAACATATAGCTTAGTCCATTTTTTTAGCTTAAATGTTATTATATCCGCTAGCAGCGTTGGATTATTAGGGGCTATAGGGTTAAAGAAACATCAAATACCAATTTATTGCGGAGCATTTGCAGGAATGGTAAGTGTTGTGCTTTTTAGTTTCCTAGAAGTTTTGATTTTATCAGTAATATGTTCCATCATATATACGCTTTCAAAAACGATATTCAACGGTTTTGGAGGCAAACTTGGTACGATTGCTTTTTTGTCTTCTTTGATTGTTCATAGTATATTTCAAGACGAATTTATTACTGTCCAAATAGATTTTAATATTTTCATTTTAATATTAGTTACAACTTTTAGCGTTCTTTTAACATTTTATCTACAACATTTATTGAAAATATCTGCTGTTCTAGCATCCAGTCTTCCCAGCTTACTATTTGCGATAATATTTATATATTTTTTTCCCAATCACTTAGATTATGTTGTCGTGTTCTTTTCTGCAAGTTTTATTGGTATGTCATCAAAGGAAAGACTTCCGACAATCTTAAGTGTCATTTTGTCAGGAGTTATTTTGGGACTTATTTATGATGTTTTTCTAGAACTATTTAACGGTTTAGGTGGAAAACTTGGTTTGATGGCGATGATAAGTGTAATAATAACTACATCCATTACGAATATATTTAAAAAGAAGAAGACAATAAAATAGCAACAAATTTTATTTAAGAGTAAATATTTGTTATAATAGATATAAGAGGTGAGAAGATGAATTTAGTAAAAAGAGTAGAAAAACCGAATTTAGTTAGAAAGAGCGGATTCATTCCTGGAGTATTATACGGAAAAGGAATTGATTCAATAAGTATCCAAGTTGAAGAAACCGAGTTTATAAAATTACTAAAAGAAAATGGAACTAATAAAACATTTTCAGTTAAGCTAGGTAGAAAGAAACATATTGTATATGTTAAAAAGTATGTAAAAGATGTATTTAACTCAAAAAAAATCATTCATTTTGATTTATTAAAAGTAGCGCAAGACGATACAATTACATCAAGTGTACCAGTACATTTTATTGGTAAAGAAAAATTTGAAAAATCAAATCTAGTATTTAGCACAAATAAAGATGAAGTAGAAGTAGAATATAATGTAGGTAGCGGAATCTCAAGTATCGATGTGGATGTAAGTGATCTTACAGAAGATAAACCTTTACACTTTAAAGATATTGTTGTTCCCGAAGGAATAAAAGTATTAAATGAT
Organism: uncultured Candidatus Izemoplasmatales bacterium; assembly: GCA_964655885.1. Classification (GTDB taxonomy): domain Bacteria; phylum Bacillota_I; class Bacilli_A; order Izemoplasmatales; family Hujiaoplasmataceae; genus 4572-104. The sequence goes on from CAZZPD010000032.1 coordinate 8,062, forward strand.
CCTGATGAATTACTATGTAGTTTAAATCTAGTAACTGAAAAAGCTGAAACCGAAACTGAAGCTGAACCTGAAGTTGTAGAAGAAACTCCAGAAACTAAGGAAGAATAAAACATTAAAAAGCGATAATTTTATCGCTTTTTTCTCAATAATGATTCAATAAACGATTAATATTAATGAGACATTTTAAAAAGTAAAGTGTTCGACTTTAAAAAATTATAAAAGAAAAGAGATAATTATTTATATGTTGATAAGAAGATTAGCTGTGAATGACTATCATATTTATAAAGAAATAAGATTAGAAATGCTAAAAAATGAGCCAAGCAACTTCGGGTCTAGTTTTAGTGATGAATCTAAGTTTCAAGATAAACAATGGATTGATAGACTAAATAAAAATAATGTATTTACATTAGGAAAGTTTGATAATCAAAAAATTGTTGGTTTGACAGTTTTGGTTATAAGCCCTAGAGAAAAAATGAGACATGGCGCTACAATTAATAGTGTATATGTTAATCAGAAGTATAGAAATAAAGGGTTTGCTCAAGAATTAATTAATAAAGCGATTGATTTAGCCAAAGAAAACCAAGTCGAAATCATTACCTTGTCTGTTGTTACGCATAACAAAAAAGCATTATATTTATATAACAAGTTAGGATTCTCCATATACGGAGAAGAACCAAAGATGATAAAATATAATGGGAAATATATCAATCAATATTTATTGTTTAAAGAAATTAAATAAAGTAAGAGGAATAATATGCTAAAAGAATGTATACGCAAATATAAAGTAACTACATTTGATATAGATTTTGGTAGAAGAGCTACACCAAAATCTATTCTTGGTTATATGGAAGAAACTGCTACAGAACATGCAATTGATTTAGGATTTAGTTATGAACAATCCCATAAATCAGGTTTTTTTTGGGTTCTAAGATCAGCGAAATTTGAATTCAAGAAACTTCCAATGATTAATGATGAAATCCAAGTCAAAACTTATTTTGCTGGATTTAGTGGTTTGAAAACACTTAGAAAATTTGAATTTAAATTAAATAACGAAATTATTGGTTATGGATATCATCATTGGTTAATGATATCTGATGAAGAAAAAAAACCATACATTGATTTAGGATTTACAAAAAAAGTTAATTCAATTTATCCTAAAGGAGTAAATTTATTTAAGTTAAATAGAATTAGATTTAACGAAGAAATGGTATTCTCATATCAGAAGAAAATCCTACCAAATGATATCGATATGAACTATCATGTTAACAACGTTAAATATGCAGAATTTATATTTAATGCTATCCCAATTAATATATTAGAACAAAATGATATTATTAGTTTACATATCGATTATTTAATAGAATGTAAATTAAATGATTTAGTAGATATTTATTATAAATTAGTAGATGATAAAATACTAGTCGAAGGAAAAAAAGAAAATTTAGTTATGTTTAAAAGTATAATAGAAATCAAAAAAAAGAAGTAGAAAAAATTCTACTTCTTTTATATTACAAAATTACCATCTTCAAAGATTATTACTTTCTCACCTTTTTCAGTTATTCCATAAATGGATAAATCTTCACTACCAAACATGAAGTCTGAATGTGCCATAGAATTATTATATCCTTTTTCTTGTAGTTCTTCCATTGACATATCAGTTCCATTTTCAATATTAATTGTATAAGCTCTACCTAAAGCCATATGACAAGATGCGTTTTCATCAAATAATGTATTATAGAATAATATTCCTGAGTTTGAAATTGGAGAATCATAACTAATCAAAGCTATTTCACCCAAATATGAACTACCTTCATCAAACTTAAGAAGATTTTCTAAAGCATCTTTATTTACTTTGGCATCATAATCAACAACTTTACCATCTTTAAATTCTAACCAAAAATCTTCAATTAATTTTCCTTGATAGTTAAGTGGTTTTGTAGCTACAACCTTACCATTAACGCCATATTTATGTGGCATTGTGAAATTCTCTTCAGTAGGGATATTAGGATTGAAAAGAATTTTATCTGGAGTATACTCTCCTCCGCCAGCCCATATATGATCTTTAACTAATTTAACAGATACATCAGTGCCTAACTTGTTTTTAAAATATAATGTATCAAAACGATAATCATTAAGCACTTTATTATGTGCTAACATTCTCTCATTATGCATGTTCCATTCTTCAATTGGATCATTATCTAAAGTTACTCTAGAAGCTTCTAGAATTGCTTCCCATAATTTATCATAGGCTTCATTTTCATCTAAATCAGGAAATACTTTTTTAGCCCAAACTTTATTTGGTGCGGCAATGATAGTCCATTGTGATTTTGAACCCATCATATGAGTATAATAGAAAGTCAATGCTTTTCTACTTGCTAACCCTGAAACTTGTAATTTGTTTGGATCAATATCTTTGTTCAAATCAGGAATAGGAGAAGTAATACTGATAGCACATCCGTTTTGTTCTATAAAGTCTTTATATTTGTCTACTGTATAACTTGGAACCTCTTTTAAAGATTCTTCAGAACGATGAATTAAACCATATTTTGACACATACTCATCCGTCCAATTGACAACTACATTCTTAGCGCCAACTTGATATGCATATTTTACAACTTTTCTTGCTATTTCCTTATTTTCAGTTGATGAATTAATAAACACTAATTGATCTTTTTGCACATTAGCCCCAATCTTTACAGCTAATTCTGCTAATTTTTCTAATAATATATCTTTTACCATAATTATATCCTCCTGATAAAAATTATAGACTATATATACTAGATTATCAAGATAATAAGCTTGTAATATTGTATAATAAAAGATAATTAATCATAAATATGGAGTAAAATATGAATCTTAAGTTATTAACTTTAAATCTTCATTGCTTAGTTGAAGAGAATTTAGAAGACAAACAAAACAAAATAGTAGAAGAAATTATTAAAAATGATATCGATATTATTTTTCTACAAGAAGTTTCGCAAACTAGAGATAAACCTGTTATTTATGATAATGTAAAAGAAGATAACTATGGGTTAGCATTAATGAATAAATTAAAAAATAAGGGATATATATATAACTATTATTTTGATGCTTTTAAAAAGAGTTTCAATAAATATGATGAAGGTTTAGCCATATTATCAAAAATAAAACTTGATTTAATTAAATCAAAATATATATCAAATATTAAAGACTACAACAACTGGAAAACAAGAAAAATATTAATATACAGAATGAGTCGATATCATATAAATTTAGCAACATCTCATTTTGGTTGGAGTGATGAAACTGAACGGTTTGAGGAACAATTTGATAGGGCAATTGAATCATTTAATGAAGATGAACTCACAATCCTTGCAGGTGATTTCAACATTTCATATAAATCTAAGGAATATGATCATATCTTAAAAAATAATTTTATTGATATTTTCTCTAAAAAAGAAGAATTTATTAATCAAATAACCTTTAAAGGAGATACTTTAAATAGCGATCATATGAGATTAGATTATTTTTTTACTAGTAGACCGGTTACTTTAATAGATCAAAAAATATTATTTAAAGATATAAGAGTAAGTGACCACTTAGGAGTATATGTTAAAATAAAAATAGGAGATATAAATGAAGCTAGCAATCTATGATTTTGATGGAACTTATATGAAAATTCAAGTTTTACCAAAAATCTTGCGTTTTTGGAAACAAAAAAATTTAAATAAGAAATTACTAAGAAAAACCAATCGAATAATTATCAGAAGATATATCTTTCATAAATTTGGTCTTTTTGGTTGGAATAAACATACATTTAGAGCGAATGCAATGTCTTTAACTGCTGATTTATTTAGAAGTATAGAAAAAAGTGAACTTGATCAATTTTTAGATGAATTATATGTTCACCTTCAAGAATATATAAACAAAGATATGAAGTATCAATTAGAAAAAGATAACGCTGATGGATATTATACGATTCTGTTAAGTGGGAACTTCAATGTCATTCTTAATCCCTTTTTAAATGAGGGATTTAAAGAAGTTATTGGAAGCAATGTGGTAAAAGATAACAAGATTATAAAATCTGAAGAAGTCCAGATAATCATTCATGATTTGAAACAACAAATCATTAAGGACAAATTTAAGGATGCAAACTTTAAGACTAGTAAAGCTTACGCAGATTCATACTATGATTTACCTATATTAGAATTAGTTGGAAATCCAGTAGTTGTAAACCCAGATAAAGAACTATCTGAAATTGCGAAAAAAAGAGGTTATAGATTTTTTAACAAAAAATGATAAAATGATATTATACAGGAGGGATATTATGAAATATAGAACACTAGGAAAAAGAAACGAAAAAAAAGTCTCTATACTTGGTTTTGGGTGTATGAGATTACCAGTTATTGATGGAGAATACGGAAAAATTGACAAAATAGAATCAGCCAAACAAATTAAGCATAGTATAGAACTAGGATTAAATTACATTGACACAGCTTATCCTTATCACGAACATACCAGTGAAGATTTTGTTGGAGAGTTAATTCAAGAATTAAATAGAGAAGAAATCAATATAGCCACAAAGTTACCATCTTGGTTAATCAAATCCAGAGAAGATATGGATAAATATTTAGATATTCAATTAGAAAAATTAAAAACAGATTATATTGACTTTTATTTATTACATGCTTTAAATAAAAGTTTTTGGAAAACATTAAAGGAAAATGATGTGTTTGATTTTATTGAAAAAGCATTAGCTAGTGGTAAAATCAAAAACATTGGGTTCTCTTTCCATGATGATTATGATACGTTTGAAGAAATCATAAAAGCATATGATTGGGATTTCTGTCAAATCCAAATGAATTTCTTTGATGAAGAATATCAAGCTGGAGTAAAAGGATTAAAACTAGCAGGCGAGTTAGGTATTGGTGTGATTATCATGGAACCTTTAAGAGGTGGGAGATTAGGGAATAATGTACCTGATGAAGTAATTGATATTTATAATAAGACTGGTGAAAAACATTCTCCTGCAGGTTGGGCTTTGAGATATTTGTGGAACTACCCTGAGGTTAGACTTGTACTAAGTGGAATGAATCATATTGACCATATTAATGATAATATTAACGAAGCGAGCAATATCACTTCGAACAGTTTAACAGAGATTGAACAAGTTGCTGTTAAAGAAGTAAAACACTTCTATAAAGCCAGAATTCAAGTTGATTGTACAGATTGTAGATATTGCATGCCATGCCCTCATGGGATACAAATCCCTGCAAATTTTGCATTTTATAATAATGCACATATATTTAATGCTAAAGAACACTATAAAACTCATTACTATAATCAACTAAAACCAGAACAATTAGCTGAAGCTTGTCTAGAGTGCGGTGAATGTGAAGCAAAATGCCCACAAAACATTCAAATTATAGAAGAACTTAAAAACGTAAAAGAATATTTTAAAAAATAAGAGGAATGAATGAATAGAAATATTGCAAGAGCAGTACTTTTAAGTGCTGGATTTATTTGGGGCTTTGGCTTCATAGTAAATAAATACGTACTTGATAACGGTTGGGATGATTCCCAACTTTTATTTGTAAGATTTTTCACTGCTACAATATTTATCTTTTTGATTTTTTTTAAGAAAATATTTAAAACCGATTCAGAAACAGTTAAAAAGGGATTGTTTTTAGGTATTTTTCTATTCTTAGGTTTCTTTTTTCAAACTTGGGGATTAGAAGAAACAACAGCTTCAAATAATGCATTAATAACTGCTGGTTACATTGTTTTTTTACCAGTAATCATCTATATTTTTGAAAGAAAATTTGTTAGGATAAAAACCTTATTAGCAGCGTTGATAACATTTATAGGAATCATTATCATCACAGTTGATTTTAAAGATATAAACAGTGGAATCAACATAGGCGATATGTATACATTTATAGGAGCTATTTTCTGGGGAATACATATATATCTTTTAGGAAAAACAGCTAAACAAAAAGATCCAATAGTCCTAATGGCTTTTCAGCTATTAGTAGTTAGTATCTTTGCGTTTATAGCGATGATGTTTAAAGCAGGAATTCCTCAAGTAGATTTCTCAGATTGGAATAGTTCTAAACTATTGTTAGCTTCAGTTATTATTGGATTCTTTGCTAGTTTTATTGCCTTTGTTTTTCAAAGTATAGGGCAAAAGCATTCAAATGAAACAGAAGCAGCGATATTGATCTCGACTGAAAGCGTATTTGGTCCAATACTAGCGATATTAGTCTATCATGAATTATTTAGCATTAATTTATTATTGGGAATGATTCTAGTATTCTTAGGCGTTTTATTAAGCGAAATTGATGTTATCGAATTTATTAAAAAAACAAGAAATAAAAGAATAAATAAAAATAATAAAGCATCTTAAAATTTAAGATGCTTTTTCTTTTTTTGTAATGGAAATTAATAAGTATGAAATCAGTGTAAAAATTAA
>CAZZPD010000033.1:0-14234 GCA_964655885.1 uncultured Candidatus Izemoplasmatales bacterium
GACTTGCATCGTAATCATAGCTATGGCAAATATAACTAAATCATCAATTAAGAAAAATAAAATATAGATTCCTATATATAAGAAATAAGTACCTGTTGCTAAATCATTGTATGCGAGTATTTGTGTATATAAAAGTGGTAATCCAGCTGAACAAGCAAGTTCTATCATATTTACTGTAATAGCAAGTGCAACAACTCCTAACAAAGCCAATAACAGATTCTGTTTTTTAACGATACCTTTAATTCTTTCGATGATTTTATTTTTTTGCTTTTGGTCTGTAACTTCACAGCCAACTTCTTTATTTCTATTTTTAAAGTATTTTTCTAAATTATAGGAACCAAAGCCAATGGCAAATAGTCCAATGATAATTCTTAACCAAATAATACCTGTAATTGAGATAGCTATTTGAAGCCATGAAACCATGATTAAGAAATACACAAGAGCTGAGGTGACTAAGAACGTTATCCCAATAATCCACATTCTTCTTCTATTTTTCATATTGATTAACATAGATATTAGGAATATTAAAACCCACATCGCACATGGATTAAATCCATCCACAAATCCTAAAACTACCGCTGCTAAAGATAGTGATAGATTTTCAATTTTAACTTCTCCAATAATTGGCAAGGTAATTGTATCTCTTTCTAGCGTATCAAAATCAGTTATTAAGATTTCTTCACCATTAATAATTTTATCTACAATATCAACGTAATCGTTATTTGAGTATCTAATAATGGTTTTCTCAATATCGTCTTGATTTTGTTGGTTAAATCCTAAAAAGTTAATTCCTCCTATAATTACAGTTGGAACTTTTGCATCTTGATCAAATACATCTATTACTTCTAAGAATAAATTATAGTTATCTATTTCTTCTACAACATAGGAAATAACATTAATCTGATCATATTCTAATTCAAGTTCTTCTAGATATGCTTCCATATCATCGCAATGCCCACAGTAGATTGAATGAAAGAAATGAATATTTACTACATTATCAGCTTTAACAGGTGTAAAAAAGGGACTAACTAATAATCCCAAGATAAGTATGAATAATATCTGTTTAGCTCTTTTCATTAAGTTCACTAATTATCCTTTGCATTTCTTTTTTTGTTTTCTCACCGGTAATTCTCATGATTTCAATGTCATTTTTATAAACAATTAGTTCAGGTAATATTTTACCTACATTTAGTTTTTTTACTAAATCATTATCTTCATCAAAATCTAAATCTTCAATTTCTAAGTTTTCTATATCTTTGAATACTTTTTTCCAAGTTCTTTTCATTGAAAGACAAGACATACACCATAAGGCAGTAATTCTAATGATTTTCATTGATTATCTCCTTTAAAGTCATGATAAATAGATCAAGTTCTGCTTCTGTCGTTAAGTGAGATAAAGATATTCTTATTGAAGATTCGGCTAATTGATCTGATTTTGTTATTTTCTTAACTGTTATAGAAAAACTTGAATCAGAGTTACAAGCTGTTTGAGTAGATACGTATATATTTTTTTCAGATAATGCTTTTTTAATGATATTACCTTCTATATTAGGAAAAGAAACATTATTAATTTGGGGAATACTATTGATATAGTTTGGATGAGCAATTTTAATATTTTCTTTTAATGATTTAAGTAAATATTCTTTTAAGTTTGTAATTCTTGTTAATTTATTATCAAAGTCTTGATAGGCTAGTTCTAAAGCGATCCCTAAACTATAGATAAGAGGTGCAGGAGGTGTTCCTCCTCTAAAGATACTTGTAGATTTACCTCCATGAATTACTGGAGTCAATTTAATATGTTTTTTTCTTAATAAAGTGCCTATCCCTTTTAGACCATAAATTTTATGCCCAGAAAACGAGACTAGATCAATATCTTTTAAATCTACTTTTAGTTTTCCAATTGCCTGGGTTAAATCTGAATGTAGTTTTAAACCAGAATATTTTTTTACAATTGTTTTTATTCTTTCTAAGTCTTGTTTGATTCCTAATTCAGAATTCACATATGCTATAGAAACTAAGATTGTATCTTTTCTTATTAATTCATCTAATTCTTCTAAGTCTAATAAACCATCTTCTTTGATTCCTAAAACATCTATTTCAAATCCTAGTTTAGCTAGATAATTCATACATGTGGTTACACTTGAATGTTCATAAGGGCTAGTGATGATATGTTTTCCCATATGTTGATTACTTAGAGCATATCCAACAATTGCTAGATTGTTTGATTCAGTCGCTCCTGATGTATAGATTACTTCATAATTATCAGCGTTTAATATGTGTTGAATTTTTCTTGTTGTTTCATCTATTTTTTCTTTTACTAAAAGACCTAATTTGTGGCTTGAATTAGGATTAGCGAAATGTTCTATATTAAATTGATAATACTCATCCAGTACTTTTTTATTAACTGGAGTGGTTGCTGAATAGTCTAAATATATCATTTTTACTCCTTAATCAAAATAATTATAATACTTAAAGTATGTACTGTCAAACTAGAGATTGCTAAGTTTCTGACATGTTTCACCAAATTTGGAATAATAGACATAATCACAAAATATATCCATGGATGTTCTAGATAAATTAATCAATAATTTATTTTTTGCATATCTAATTAAACTAGCTGCTGGATAAACGTTTAAACTTGTACCAGCAATAATTAATAAATCTGAATTTATAATATGCTTAATAGACTCATCTAATATGTTAGCATCTAGGTTTTCACCATATAAAACTACATCTGGTTTAACAAGGCCATTACATACATCACATCTAATTGTTCCTTGATGATTTTTTATATAGTCTAAATCAAAATATTTATTACATTTAACGCAGTGGTTGTGTTTTACAGAACCATGTAATTCGTATACATTTTTAGAGTTCGCTTTTTGATGAAGTCCATCTATATTTTGTGTGATAATCGCTTTTAATTTACCTGATTTTTCTAACTCGGTTAGATAGATATGTCCTTTATTAGGTTCTGGATCTATATTGATAATATATTTTTTGTAGAAATCATAAAATATTTTTGGTTGATTCATAAAGAAATTATGACTTAATACTTTCTCAGGTCTTTCTTCAAACTCTTGATTATAGATGCCATTTAATGATCTAAAATCTTTTACTCCAGATTCTGTACTAACTCCAGCTCCACCTAAAAAGACAATATAGTTAGATTGATTTATGAGTTCTTTAATTCTTTTAACTTCTTTAATTCTTTCCATCAGTCCATAAAATGGATAGCTAAGTGATCTAGCCCCATAGCTCCTTCATGGATTAATTCAGAAACTGTAGGATGTGCAAATATGGTTTCTTGCAAGTCTTTAGCTGTTAACTTGTTAGATATAGCTATTGTAATTGGTGCGATTAAATTATCTGCATCTTTACCAAATACCATACCACCGATTAATTCTAAAGTTTCTGGATTTCTTATAAGTTTAATATAACCAGCTTCTGCGTCTAGAATTAAGGTTTTTCCATTTGCACTATATGGTACTTTTATAACTTCATAAGGAATATCGTTTTCTTTACACATACTTTCAGTTTTACCAACTGTAGCAATTTGTGGAGAAGTAAATATGACTGCTGGGACAGCATCATAATTCATTGCTTTTTTATGCCCTAAAATGTTGTCTACAGCAACAATTCCTTGATGACTAGCAACATGAGCTAATTGCCATAAATTTGTAACATCTCCTATAGCATAGATGTTTTCAACGTTGGTTTCTAAGTATTCATTTACTTTAATTCCTGTTCTTTCTTTAAAATCAACTTGAGTGTTTTCTAATCCTAGACCATCCAGTTTTGGAATTCTACCTACAGCCATTAAAACCATATTTGATTCTAATGTTTTAGGTTTACCTTTATGTTCAAAATGAACCATTGCTGTATTTTCTAATTCTTCTATCTCAGTGACTTTTGCGTCAGTTAATAAATCTATATTTAATTTCTTAGCATAACGCATTAAACGCATACTAAATTCTTTATCTACACCTGGTAATACTCTTGGTAAGAACTCAATTACATTTACTTTAACTCCTAGATTTGCATAGATAAATGCAAATTCCATACCGATAATACCTCCACCAATTATATTTAGTGTTTTTGGTAAAACCTTATTATCTAAAAGTTTTTCTGAATCAACAACATATTTAGAATCACTACCTTTGATTGGTAAATATTTCGTTTTTGATCCTGTAGCTATAATGATATGTTTCGGTTCGATCAAATAGCTTTGTTCTCCATTTATTTCAATTTGTTTATCATTAACAAATGTCGCTAAGCCTTTAATTGTTTTAACATTATATTTATTAAGAAGGAATTCAATCCCATTTATTAATTTGTTCTTAACAGCGTCTTTTTTATCGATTATCTTACTCATATCAAAACTAGCATTACTTACTGTAATCCCATTTTCTTCTGAGTTTAGAATCTCTTGATATAGTTCAGCTGATTTAACTAAAGCTTTAGTTGGAATGCACCCTTCATTAAGGCAAGTTCCTCCTACTCTTTTGGCATCAACTAACGTAACATCTAATCCTTTTTTAGCTGCGTATATTGCTGATACATAGCCACCTGGGCCTGCACCAATAATCAATAAATCTGTATTTAATTTTTCCATATTTAGTAACCTCCAAAATGAAATTTAACTATGTTAAATTATAACAGTTTTTCAAGCTTTATTCAATTATAACTACTCTAATTTAAGTGATTATCTTTAGATAACTTGCGAATATTTAGTATTTCATATATAATTTCTATATCAATATTAAAGAGAGGTTTATATGAAAGCAATTATCGTACATTCTACTAGCAAGCATCAAAGGTCTTTAAATATAGCTAAAACAATAGATGGAGATATCTATCGAATTGAGCATGTTAAAAAACCTATCAAATCTATGTTTTTCCAGATGATTGTCTATGGGTTTCAAACGGTCGCTAAAAAAAGTGTTTTAATAAAACCAATCCAAATTGACTTTGATAAATATGATGAAGTATATTTAATCTCTCCAGTATGGGCAGGACATATTAATGCTTACATGAGACAGTTTTTAAAAGAACATCCAATCAAAAATAAGAAGATTCATATCATAGGCACCTGTTTAGGAGATAATATAAAATATTTTAATGACTTCAAATTGTATTTAGATGAAACTAATGAGATTGTTGAAGAATCACTATATGTAAAAGGACAAAAACAATAATATAAAAAGGAATACATTCATCTGAAGTGTTCCTTTTTTAATATTCTAATTTATCTGTTTGATTGTATAATTGTCTAAATAAATGCATCAGAGGATTATAAAAGACTAAGTAAGTAGCTAACCCACTGATAGCCATAGTTACTTCAAATATTAAATCAAATTTGATATATGTAAAGAATTGTTCAAGTCTTGAGAACTTTTGTAGAATAGCCGTAGCAGGTAAAAAGCTCCATCCATATACAAAACCAAATAACACTGCAATGATTAATTTTACATAATCAGGTGAACTCTTTACTTTCTTTGACACAAATGCAAGTAAGGACCAACTTAACATCATGCTTGGCGTATACATAAATGATAACCCACCCATAATCATACTATCGATGATTACATAGGCAATTACAAGAGGATATAGTTCTTTATCGTCCAAAAATTGTGCATAAACAATAATTAAAATTACTGTTAGTTGCACATTAGGTATAAATATAAGAAACTCTTCTTGTATGATTAAAATAGCTAGAAGCATTGCGACAAGTGCAATGCTTCTGATACTATTTTTAGTTTTAGAACGATCCAATTTCAAATGTGAAAACATCACCATCATTTGGTATGGTGCTGTCTATTCCACTCATAGCGTATTCACCATTAATAGAAAAACTAATATACTCATTAGTTTCTGTTGGATTTAATGTATCTACAGATAGCAGATAGTGCCCATATTGTCCAGCATATTCGCATGCATCATCAGCTGAACCATCTTCAGCTGCACAAGTCATATCGAATGTTTCCATTAATAAATCGAATAATGTTTCATCTTCAGCATATCCTACTTCTTCTGAACGAGAAATATAAGATTCCTCTACCTCAGTTGTTTCAGGATTGTCTCCTAAAGTTTTAATTTCGATTGTGACAGTTCCAATTGAATTTTTTTGATCGCATCCCATAAATAAAGGAACAATCAATAAGAACAGTAATAACCCCAGTACTTTTCTTTTCATCTTTTTTCTCCTAAAATGTATTTAATAAATAGGTAGGTCTCCCGACTAATCTTCTGGCACTTAATTTCCTTCTTAGATAATCATCTAATGGATTTTAATTAAGCATTCGAATTACGGTTGCTGGTACAGTTCAGGAATTACACCTGCTTCCCTGTTATACACCTATTTACTAGCAAATATTTAATTTTTTTTGATATATAAACAAAGTAATTTAATACTAAGAAATTAATTAATTTTATAACATACTCATTATATTTCTTTATGGAAGAATATTCAAGAAAAAAATAAAAAAAGCAAGAAAATTCTTGCCTTTTATTTATTCTAGTGGACTGAAGTCTTCTTTTCCTACTCCGCAAAGTGGGCATACCCAATCATCAGGAATATCTTCAAATTCAGTTCCTGGCTCAATTCCACCATCTGGATCTCCTAGCACTGGATCATAAACATATCCACAGATGTCACAAATATACTTCATATTATTCCTCCTATTTTTATTTTCTTATATACATATTATACTATTTTTATTTTTAAATACTACTAGATTGCATATAATTAAAAAATTAGTTTATATTTTGAATTAATGAATCGATATCTTTTTTAATTGTTTTTTTATAATTTTCTACTAAAGGTCCTTCGGTATCCTTTACAAAGTAAAATTTATAATCCATCAGTTTATTAGCACTTTTTTTAAGCAATAATTTTTCCATTTTTTCAGCTGCGTAACCAAAACGATTCATTAGTTTCACTAAGAATTTTTGATCAACTAATTCCAGATTAGCTCTTGTGTCAAATACAAATATCTTTTTGTCTTTATAATCAAATTTTTTAAGAATTTTCTTGATTTTTTTAGTCATATTAAACGCTCTTGTAGGAGAGCCTATTATAATTATTTCATGAGCATCAATAATTGATTGAGTTACAACATCAACTTTGACTAATTCTGGATTGTAGTCTTTTAACTGTTCATGGTAATTGTTCGCTACTTTAAGCGTATTCCCATAATAGGAATCATAGATTATTAGAACTTTCATATTTTTACCTCCTACAAATATTATTATAGCATTTAATTTGTAAAAAAGGATAAAAAAAACAGAATTTCTTCTGTTAATTTTTTTTAATTTCTTCGATTCGTTTTTCTACAAGTTCTTGAAGTTCTTTAGGGATGATTAATTTAGGATATCCTAGCTTTTCTAACGTAACTTGTGTGAAACTGATTGCATCAATTTCAATTTCTTGAATTGCATATTCGCTAGTATTCAAATTATTTGGTTGATTATAGTTATCAAATTCTTTTTTCCAATTATTGATTCTTTGAGGATCTTCTTTGTATCTATTCAATCCTTTTATTTGTTCATATTGATATGCATGTCTACCTTCATGAATAATTGAAGCAATCAACTCTAAATCACTTAATTTAGAAGCTGGTAATTGATTAACAATAATTACATGATTATTTCGTTCATACATTGTTACAATGCTTGAGTATTCTTCAGGCAAATTAGTTATGACTACTTCACATGGTTCTCTTTTTAAATATAGAGCCATTTCTAATTCCATATGATATAGTGATTGTTCTGTAAGCATTGCTTTCCTCCTGTTTAACTGGTTATCATTATACCATATTATTTAAGAAGTACAGTTATATTTTAGGTTAAAGCATTATATATATAATAAGTAGCTACAGAAACTACGATTGATAAACTGCTTCCCCAAATCAAATCAACGATTGTTACGATTAAAGGCCAATCCTTGATTGTTGCTAAATTTGTTAAATCATAAGTTGCGTAAGTCATTAACCCAAATAGAAATCCTGATAATACTACTTTCCAAATATTTCCATCATTTATACCAGGTAAAATAACAAAATAAACTAACCCTACGATAAATAGCAAGTAGAATATTAAAGCAGCGATATAGTTTGGTTTTGCTTTCATGATAAACCCTAAATGCTGAGAATAAAATTTGTTTGCAATCGTGCTAAGCCATATAGCATCTACAATTAAAAACACTACTAGAGCTATTAAATATAGTTTAAAAAACATAATTTCCTCCTATTTTTTTAAGAAAGGGATAAATGCACTTGTGTGGTTAGCATATTCCTCCCAGTCAGGATGTTTACTCATTTTTCTTTCTAACATTGGTACTCCACTAACAAACCTTAATAATAAGGTAATCACGATAGGACTAATAACGATATACCAAGCATTGCTGCCAATGATTGCAAATAGAAATATACCCCACCACATTACAGCTTCACCAAAGTAATTTGGATGTCGTGTGTATTTCCATAGTCCAGTTGTTAAAAGTTTTCCTTTATTTTCTATATTGTTGATATGATCTTTTAATTGTTTATCACCAACAACTTCAAAATAGTAACCAATTAACCATATAATTAATCCTATAATCATTAACCAGTTAAAAGGAATACTGGTTCTTGTATTCACATGAAATACACCAATACCAACGATAAACATAAATAATGCTTGTTGAAGATAAACTTGAACAAAAGCTCTAGGGATAACATATTTCCCCCACTCTTCTCTCCATTTTTTATATCTAAAATCTTCTTCTTTGAAAAGGTTTCTTTTTAAAATATGGTAAAAAAGTCTTAATCCCCATAAACTAACTAGAATATTAACGATTATCTTTGTTAATGTATAATCACCATTAATAAAGAATAATACCCAAGCACTAATGACAAACCCTAGGCCCCAACCAATATCAACAATACTATTATTTTTAAGGATTGTGCCTATGATAAAGAAAATCATAAAATAACTAAGTATTACTATTCCTGCATATAACATATATTTACTCCTTTATATACCCTATAGCTACTGTTCCAACACCACTATGAAGTGCTATTGCACTACTTGTTTTAGCTATATATTCAGGTTTTTTTCCAATGATTTCAGTAAAGATTTTTTCGTATTCTCTAGCTAATGGTTCATTTAAACAATGAACGATTGAATATGAATCTATATTGTTCTTTTTTAATTCTTTTAATACTATTTTTTTAATTTTTTTAGTAATGCCTTTTTTAGAAAAAGCCATTCCATAAGCAGTTCCATGACCTTCTTTATCTAAAGACATGATTGGTCTCATACCAAAGAAGTCACCTACTTTTCCTACAGCTTTAGGAAGTCTACCACCCATAGCTGCATATTTAAAAGTATCTAAGCACACCAATATATTGGTTTTATTTTTCATTTCTTCAATTGTTTGATATATATCTAAACCTCTTTTTCCTTCGTTTAACATATCGATTGCTTTTTTAACTAATAATCCTTCTGTAGCTGAATTATTTAATGAATCAATGATATATATCTTCTTACCTTTTTCGATTAACTTTCTAGCTTCTGTGGCAAGTATATTGTGCGTTGCACTTAATTTACTTGAAACAGTGATTAGTACAACTTCTTCAAATTTATTTGTTAATCTTTGAAAGAGCTTATATACATGTTGAACTGATGGTATTGAAGTAGATGGATATTCTTTAGTTCTAGGGATTAAATCAAACATGATTTCATTATTCATTGTTAGTTTATCGAAATATTCAACTTCATCAACTGTAATAAATATTGGAATTACTACTACATCATTATCGTTAATAATAGATTGATCTAAATCAGCGATTGAATCAGTTACAATAACTGTTTTCTTAGTTGATTTATCCAGATTAATATCTAAAATCATATTATCAACTTTTTGATTTAATACTTTTCCATAAAGGCTTAGTATTTGGAATACTTTTTCTGGATAGTTTGTATGGATATGAATTCTAAAGATGTTTAGTCCTTTCGCAATGATTAAACTGTCACCGAATTGATTTAATGTTTGTCTTAAATCTAGTTCATCAAAACTACCTTCTACTTTTACTAATCCTTCTGTACAATATCTAAAGTTTACTGTTTCTTCTGAGTGGATATCTTGATCATCTATTTCTACGTTGTCATATTCAATTCTTTCAATCACTTCGTTGTTATAGTATGAATTGATTCCTTCTAAGAATAAAACAAACCCCATAGCTCCACTATCTACAACATCGTTTTTCTTTAATACCTGAAGTTTTTCTTTTGTTTTTTCTAAACTTTTTTTAGCAAATTGTAATGCTTGATTAAAAACAGATTTTGCATCTGTTATTTTCTTTTTAACAATATCAATTAAGCTACTTGCCCAATCTTTTATAACCGTAAGCATCGTTCCTTCTACTGGATTTGCTAGAGATGCATATGTATATTTGACGCTTTCATTAACCATAGTAGCGAACTCTTCAATCGTAACTTTTTCTTTACCGTTAGAAGCAACTCTTAGTCCATTTACAAATTGCGCAAATATAACCCCACTATTCCCTCTAGCTCCATATAAAGCAGATTCACTGATTGATTCTAGTGCATAGTGAAAAGAAACATTTCTATCAGATTCTCTAGCAATCGCTTGAAGCGTAGATGCTAAATTATTTCCTGTGTCTTTATCAGCGACAGGAAAAACGTTAATTTCATTTAAGTTTTTTCTTTTTTTAAGAATATGTATTGATCCATAATGAAACATCTCATAAAGGTCATTTCCAGTAATATATTCCATGTATTCCTCCCTTTAAAATAATATATATGTCTGTCATACATATTAAGTATATCAAATATAATATTTTTTTTAAACTGATATGCAAAAAAAAGCGATAAATTCGCTTTTAATTGTTTTCATTTTTAAAATATTTGTAAGTTGTAGAACCAATGTCAGCAACAGTACCTAAACCAATAAGGAAACATAAAACGATAAACAAAATCCTAAATCCATTCTCAATAGTTGACGCTGACATTCCTTCAATAAATGAAGCTATTTCAGTAATGAAATCAGGGTTAATCATTCCTGGTCTTGTTAAGAATATGATTGCGGCTACCGCTCCAAGAAGTTTAACAAATATATGTACTAATAATACATTTACTGTCCATCTGCCTGATAGTAATTTTACTACTTCTAAAGCAATATTAGCGATGATTGATATAACAATTAAAGCAAATATACTCATCACAACATCATGATTTAAAAAGTTTGTCATTTGGTTAAATTGTCCATCACCATCAAAATATCCTGTGATTGATTTTCCCGTATAAAGGAAGTATATAATGATAACACCAACAATAGATGTAATGATAACACTTGCTATCGCACTGCTTCTTTTAATTTCCATTTGCTTAGCTTTAGGTAATTTTGGTAGTCTATAAACATCAAATGCAATATGATGACTACCTTTAGAAACACGTTCTATTACCATAAATATGATTGTAACAATTGCAAATACAGCTAATAATGCATTTAAAATATCAAAAAATGTATAAAAAACAACTTCAAATAAAACGCCTATAATAGTTACAGATTCTGGATTTATTGCTCTTCCTATTCCACTAGATATTCCTGTGATAATTGCAACTACTGTAAATGCTATTTTTAATACTAATAAATAATCATCAAACCATACTGGTCCAATTAAGTATCTTTTTTGTTCTCGATAATTATTGGCTAATATTCTAGGGTGACCTAATGATTCTAATACTTTTTTAACCTCTTCTTCAGTTGGGTTATCATTTAACATCTCATAGATGTTAGTAGTTAACTCCTCCTTAATGTCTTTTCTTTTATCTTCAGGTAGTCTTCTTATAACATCATATATATATCTTTCTATTAAATCATTCATCAAAATTACCTCCTACCAATGTTTTTACTTCTTTTGTCATTTTATAAAATTCTTTTTTTAAATATTCATATAACTCTCTACCAAACTCACTTAAAACATAATACTTTCTTGGTCTTGATGTTGTTGTAACCCATTCGCTGGTTAATACATCTTGAGTTTCTAATCTTCTCATTAAAGGATATAAAGTTCCAGCTTCTATTTCAACATGTTTATCTACGAGTTTCTGTAAAAGAGAGTATCCATATTCTTTTTCATTAAGTTGACTTAATACTAAAAGAATTAAAGTTCCCCTTTTAAGTTCTGTTTGGTAGATCTGTTTAATATTATTATCCATCATCTCACCTCGACTACATTATACTGTATGACATACACTATTGTCAAGTATATAATATTAATTTTTTAAATAAAATCAATTTAAGCAATTCCCTTTGAATTTCAAAATAAAAATGATATATTTATATTGGAGGTAAATAAAAATGGAAAATGAAAAACTTTTAAAATTAAGAAAATTTAATATGATTATGGGTGGATTACATCTAATTCAAGGAATTATTATGTTAATCCTAGCTGGTACAGTCATTCAAACAATTTCTGAGTTCAAGCCTACCATTACTCAAATATATTTATTTTATAATACGACAACAATGAGTCTTGAAACGGGAATTAAACCATTGTTTGACTTACCATTTGGTGTTTTAGTTGCTGTATTCTTATTGCTTTCAGCCTTAGCACATGCGATTATTTCTCTTCCTAAGTTTACCAATGATATTTATAATAAGGATTTAGAAAAAGGAATAAATAAATTCAGATGGTTTGAATATGCATTAAGTTCTTCAGTGATGATTGTTTTGATTGCTACATTATTTGGTGTATATGATATCGCTACACTTCTTCTAATATTTGTAGTGAATGCTCTCATGAATATTTTTGGTTTATACATGGAGAAACTAAATTCAGGTAGAGATAAGAAGAATATTAATTGGGGACCTTTTGTGTATGGAACAATTGCAGGGTTACTTCCTTGGATAGTAATTATCATTTATATGTTAGGTAATGGAAATTACGATATGGTTCCATGGTTTGTTTGGGCAATTGTAGGTACATATTTTGTAGCATTTAATACATTCCCTATCAATATGATTTTGCAGTATAAGGGTGTTGGAAAATGGAAAGATTATTTATATGGCGAAAGAACTTATATTGTTTTAAGTTTAGTAGCTAAATCAATCCTAGCATGGTTAGTTTTATTTGGAGCTATGCAACCTTAAAATTTAGTTAATAAAAAATCAAAACCGCTATTTAGCGGTTTTTTTATATTAAATTTAATCTATTTATATCAACAAACCCTTGATCATTAACACATGCTTCTTCTGCATGAACATACGTAACTTTACCTACAAACATTTCATGCGAACCTGTTTTTATTGAATCTACAACTTCACATTCAATTTGAACAGGGCAATTAACAATTACACTAGCATTAACTGTTTTTGCATTCTCTAATTTAATGTTATTGTCTTTTAACTTATCAGAATCTCTTCCAGACATTGTTCCACACACTTTATATAAATCAGTTTGTGATTTATCTAATAGGTGGACTACAAAACATCCGTTTTCTTTTATCATATGATATGAGAATCTAGATTCCACAATACCAACCATAATCATTGGTGGATCATAACTACAGTTACAGGCATAGGCAACAACTAACGCATTGTCTCTACCTTCTGAATCTCTTACAGTAACAACTAATTTTGGTTTTTCTACTAAGGCATTTCTTTTTTTAGCTTCTATCTTCATATAAATTCCTCCAGTAAAAATTATAACACTTTGACATATGTTTTTAAAGAAAAAATCAAAGAAAAAAGGCTTAAAAAATAGTTAAGCCTTGTTCTTTTAATGATTTATATCTTTTTTCAATTTTATTAATAATCATTTCAAATTCTTCACCTTGGAACATATCGTCTACTTCTAAATAAAGAATCTTCTCTTTTGGAACTTTATATGTTTTAAATATTCGATCAAGAACATCATAATAATTAGCATAATGGAATTTTAAATAATCATGTTGATCCTTTTCTATTTCTCTACCTCTTTTTCTAACATTCTTAAATAATTGATCTTCTTTTCTTACAATTACTAGGTGAATGTCTACATCAGGTATTCTTTTTAGATGTTCATCAGCGATTGCATAAGTTAGTGCAACTTCATAAGCTGACATGATTCCTTCAAGTCTTAGTAACTCTGTAAAAACTAGGTTAGAAAATAGTGTTGAGTCACAAACACAAGCTTTTTCATTTCTTGTTCTCCACATCAATAAGAATAAAGAACTATAAAAAGCAT
>CAZZPD010000034.1:0-13969 GCA_964655885.1 uncultured Candidatus Izemoplasmatales bacterium
TATTTAAGCAAATGTTTGTTTCTTTTCATGAATAACTTGATCTAAAACAATTACAATGAATAAATACAGTTCAGTATTTTCTTCATCAAAGATATTAATTTCATAAGTATCACCCCATGAAATTATCTTCTTGGAAATTGTAGCTACTTCTTTTCCATGATTGAAAATTCCGAACGAATGAGCAAACAGACTTCCTTCTACTTCTAAATCAGTTCTTAATGCTGATATGATAAATTTTGGTCTTAGACTAAATAATCTCTTCACAGTAGCGATTTCTTGACCATTTAAATCATATATAAAATATTTTGGTAAAAAAGAAATAACTTTTCTTTTCGCTCTTAAGACAGGTTCGCCATTTTTATCTAGCAGCTCTAACTTATTAGAAATGCTCATAAATTTTCCTTTAATTTCATATTGTAATTCTTGATTTTCATTCATTACTCTAAATTTATCTTTAAAAGAAAAGACTTTTTGTTTAATGTAAAATTTCATATAAATTCCCCCTACTTTTTTATTATATAGTTATATTATAACTCATAATAATTTTAAAATGTTTCTAATATCATCAATTTAATATTTTTTTCTAGGAATTAGTCAATCTATCGTTTATAATTAATAAAGTATAGGAGTTATTATGAACGATAAAAGAATTTCAATTTTAAAAGACCAACCAGTTAATAAAGCCATTAATAAATTAGCTGCCCCTGCTATTATAGGCATGTTAGTTATGGCTATTTATAACTTTGTAGACACCGTATTTGTTTCCTGGATAAACACAAGTGCGCCTAGTGCAACACAAGTTGTATTACCAGTTATGCTAATTGCTTCAGCTGTAGGGTTATCACTTGGTATCGGTGGGGCTAGTTATATATCTAGATTGTTGGGAATGAAAGATAAAACTAAAGCAGAAAAAGTTTTTATGACTGTTCTAACTTTGGGGCTTATTTTTGGTATCATAACAACTATTCTAAACTACATATTCATGGAAGATATTTTTAGTTTCTTTGGAGCAAATTCCCAGATCATGAGCATGACAATTGATTACGGAAAATATATCCTTTTAGGATACTCTTTTATGATTTTAAACATGATTCTTAACAATAGTTTGCGTGCTGAAGGTAGCGCTAAATTGTCCATGATAGGTATGGGTTTTGGCGCTTTATTAAATATTATTTTAGACCCAATTTTTATCTTTGTGTTTGGATGGGGTATTTCTGGAGCTGCAATCGCTACTACGCTTAGTAATGCAGTCTCTTTTGTAATTCTATTTTCTTTTTATATGAGAAAAAAGAGTGTTCTAAAATTTAATCCTAAATATATTAGCACCGATAAAGATATTTATATTGAAATATTCAAGGTAGGTGCTCCAACGTTTGTTAAACAATTATTATTTAGTTATTCAATGAAACTTCTAAATACTACAGCGATAGATTTAGGTGGAGAAGAATTCTTATCAACAATAGGAATTGTTATTAGAACTATTACCATCCCTTCATATATAGTATTTGGGTTTGGACAAGGTTTTCAGCCAGTAGCGGGATATAATTATGGTGCTAATAACCCAAAAAGAGTTATGGATGCATTCAAATATACTTTAAAAGTTACAACTATTATAATGATTGTAACTGCATTTATTTTTAGCGTTTTTGGAAATATCATTTTAAAGATATTTCAAACAACAGATACAATTGATTACTATGGAGTTTTAGCGTTAAGATATAATTCAATAGGGTTATTATTTTTAGGAATAACGAATACTGTTACAGTATTCTTTCAAGCTTTAGGTAAAGGCTTAAAGGCAATGCTTATGAGTATATCTAGACAAGGTTTATTTTTTATACCAATCATTTTAATTATACCTAGATTTTTAGGGGTTGAAGGTGTTATATTATCACAAGCTTTCTCTGATAGTTTAGCATTTATTCTCGCGCTTGCACTGGTAATACCTTATTTAAGAACAGAAGGAATAAAAAAATTATACTTAAAAACTCATTAAAACAAAGCAAATCATTTTTATAGAAATAAGAGAAATGCTATAATTTTTTATAGCGGAGGGTTCTATGAAAAAAATAATTACTTTACTAATTTTTAGTCTATCAATATTTTTAGTATCTTGTGATAATGCAGGATTTGAAGTTATATCTGCTAGCACAGGTAAGACAATGATGGATAATGATAGTTCCATCATCCTTGTTGATGTTAGAGAACAAAGCGAGTATAATGAGGGTCACATTGAAGGTGCTATATTACTCCCTTTAGGTTTAATTGAAGCGTATGCTGAATCTATTTTAATTGATAAAGATGCTACTTATATTTTATACTGTAGAAGTGGTAATCGCAGTAATCAAGCTGCTGAAATATTTGTTAACTTAGGGTATAAAAATGTTTATGATATGGGTGGTATCATTGATTGGCCATATGAAATTGTAATATAAAAAAAAGAGGTGAAAAACCTCTTATTTTTTTGATATTTTTTTAAGATTCTCTTCTAATTCTTTTTTCTCTTCATCTTTTTTATCTTTCATTAAATACATCTGCTTATCAGCTTCAGAAAATACACTTTCAAGATTAATAAAATCATTTGATTTAGACGCTTTACCACAAGAGAAAATGATACGTTTTTCTTTTAATTTTGGATCATTTAGAGATTGAATCATTTTGATTGTATTATCTATTTCTTCACTTTTTGCATTGATTGCAATTAGTAAGAATTCATCTCCACCAAGTCTTATAGGAATCCAATTATATTTTTCTGCTACTTCTTTAAGTTTATTAGAAAAACGAATTAACAATTCATCTCCAGTTTTGTGACCTAAATAATCATTATAAAATTTTAGGCAATCTAAATCAAACATGATTAATGTAAAAAAGTCATTTGAATTATCTATTTCATTTTTAATTTCTTCAAAATAATTTCTATTATATAGACCTGTCATTAAATCATGAGATTTTACATAATTTAAATCATTTATATATTTTCTACTTTTTGATTCGTCATAAAACAAATAGAATTTTCCTTTATATTTAAAGAATGGAAAGTCAATTTCTTTTTCTTGCATATGTAAATATCTTTTATTTTCATCATACTGATTATCTACTTCTAAAGGATCATAATAGACAATTGCTTTATCTTGAATATTTTTCATCAACTCATCAAATATTAAGTTTTTTTCTATCTCAACTTTAAAATAATCAATAAAAGCTTCTGAGGCTTGTTCAATATATCCTCTATGATTACATATGACATACATTTCTCTTAAATTATCAATAATGAAACTATTGCTATTAAGCGCTAAAATAATTTTTATATCTCTAATATAAAGCACAAAATAAAGTAAAGAAATCAAAACAACAAATACAATATATGTTGGATCAATAGGAAATGCTGGACCAAAAATATAAATCATGTTAAATGTAACCCCAGCTATAATTCCTATAACCATTACTAAAAATGGCATGATATCTTGATCAAGTTTAAGATTTTTATACAATCGTCCAATTATCATAATGATTGCAGAAAGTAATATTGCATAACAAATAAATGTATGTATCAGAAAATATGTACCATGGGGAACATCAACTAACATTTCAAATGTTAAACTATCATCTAAAGGCAATCTAATCATTTCCATATGGATTGGGTTCGTATAAGTTACAATTAATTCTAAAACAAATATAATTCCAACAAAAACCTTAAATACTAATGGGATTTTTCGCTCAACATAATTAGCGAAAGATAAAAATAGAAAAGAAGTTAACAAGAAAACAAGTGGATATACAGATAAAATCAAAAAATATCTTACCTGGGGTGATTCACTAATAAATGTTAACAAAGTTAAAAAAGACCAAGTAAATGCCAAAAGACTAACGTACTTAAAATTTTGATATTTCTTATCTAAATTAAAAATTCTTATTCTTGTTAAAGGAACAAATGATAAACATCCCATCCCAATTAATAAGATCCATAAAAACATATTCATATGACACTCCTAAAATGTTCTTTTTATATTATATCATAAATTTTAATTTAAAATATAGAATGTAACATATGCCTATTGAAAAAAAACAAAAAAGCAATGGTACTATTGCTTTTTTTGTATATATTTATTCTGCTTTTTCAGGTTCTTCTTCATCAAAAATTAATTCTTTTGCTTGATTTATTTTATTTTGTAATTTATTCACTGCTTTTATAGCAACAAAAATTGATAAAGCAATCAATAAGAAATTAACTATCGTTTGTAAAAAGTTTCCGTAATACATCAAAACTGCATTTTCACTCAGCACTAAACTTCCTGTAATTGAATCGTATGTTGCGGTTCCTCTTAAAACAAAATAGAGTTTAGATATATCTGCATTTACTAAAAGCCCAAGTAAAGGCATAAGAATATCATTCACTAAACTTTTTACAATAGCGTTAAATGCAGTACCTATAATTAGTCCTACTGCCAAATCTAAAGCATTTCCCTTGTTGATAAATTCTTGAAATTCTTTAAAAAATTTTTTCATAAATCCTCCTTATTTATATAAACTAATTTGTCATCAATATAAGTTTTGATAACTTTTATATCCTTTATTTCATATAATTTTGATGTATAAATATCTTGATTTGTAATTATATAATCTCCTTTAGGAAGTATAGGTTCATAGATATATCCTAAATTATTAGTTGTATAGCATTCTAATGCTTCACTTGTAGTAAATGATTCCTCAAATAAGAATGGTTTTTCATTAGGATATTTAATACTTTTTCTTGTAACAGCACAATAAATATTTTTAAACGGGTTTACTGGTTCAATAGGTGAATCAGTACTAAATCCAACATTAACTCCTTGTTTATAAAAAGATTTGAATAGATAGGATTCTTTTGCTCTGTTTCCAATCCTAGATTCAATGATTGGTATATCACTATTTAAAAATATTGGTTGAACAATAGCACCTATATTCCATTGTTTCATAAGTTTTATTTGTTCTTTTGTTGTAAGTTGAGCATGTATGATGGCGTGATTATGTTTTGTTCTTTTTGTTATTTTTAAAGATTTTATTAATATATCTATTGCTTGTTGGCTTGTTTTATCTCCAATCGCATGAATCACTACATCCATGTTATTTGAATCAGCTAAATGAACTAAATCAAATAATTCATCATCAGAATAAGTTAAAATACCATAATTATTTGGTTCATTTTCATATGATTTTAATAATCTTGCAGTTTTACCACCTAAGCTTCCATCTGCTAATATTTTTAAAGGTCCAAGTTTATACTTATTATATTTTTTGTTTACATATCCTTTTTTAATAAATTCCTTTAATTTTTTATAAGGCAAATTAACTTGTTCAGTTATTTTTACTTTTAATAAATCCTCATCATATAATTCATTTATTACACTGATTATCTCTTCATAATCAACTGAAAGCGTAGAAAAATCATCACTAGCTACTGAAGTAATACCATTCTCTAATAATATTTCATTAGCTTTAAGAAAATATTTTCTTAAATCATCTCGAGAAGGCTTTGGTAAAGCATTAATAATTATATTGATAGCTTTTTCTGTAAATAAACCTGTGAAAAAATCAAATGTTCCTCCAGATATTTGATTAGAAAATTCATTAATGTTTGCAAGTTCCATCATTTTATCATTAGCAACTAAAACATGTCCACAGACTCTTCTTATTAAAATCGGAATATCGCTAGATACTTTATTTAAATCATCTTTAGTAGGAAATCTCTTTTCTTTAAAATTTTCTTGATTCCATCCTCTACCAATTATAATAGATTTGTCTTTATTCTGATTTAATAAGGTGATTAAATCTTCAATAGAAAATATATCATTTAAATTTACATTAAATGATACATAACCAAGTCCTAAAACATGCATATGACTATCAATAAATCCTGGAAGTTTCATCGTTTCACCTCTTTACATATATACAAAAAGCACTAGTATTAACTAGTGCATATTTTTAATTTAAATTATATTGTTCTTGAACAAAAGTTATGAAATATCCAATAATCAGACTTTCTTCTGATGGAGGAATATTATTTAACTCATGGTTTGCTGCTAATATTTCATAATAGTTATGTTGAATTGAATATTCTACTAACTTCTCATGTAAAATATCTGCTTGACTCATATCAATTACTTCATCTGCTCTTCCATGAATTATAAGTGTTTTTACAGTATCTACTGAAACAAAGTATGTCGGATCATGTTTACTTATTTCAGTTAAGTCTGAAGTAGTAAGATTTCTTATATCGAAAGTTTCATTTCCATAGTAAATATCAAATATATCTTGAGCTTCCATTAATTCTGTATCACTCATTGTATCTGGATTATATAAAGAAGCTATTTCTGTCATACCACTGAAATTAATTACATACTTAATATCAATTTGGTAGTTTCTTAATTGATAATCCCCCAGATATAGTCCACTTGGGCTATAAGCTGCAGTTAATGCTAAATAAGCTCCTGTTCCATTGCCCCAAATACCAACATTATCTGTATCTAGATTATATTCGTCGGCAACTGAATATAAATATCGCACCGCATCCTTAACATCCACAATATTAACATCGAAATGATTCGAGCTATTTAATAATCGATATTCAACTGATACGATTGTATACCCTAAATCTAGTAATGAATCTACAATATCTCTTCTTAAATCAAGTGTTAAATCAGATTTTTGGCCTTCAGTAAATCCACCACCGTGCACATAAACCAAAACAGGGTTTTCATCATATTCTTGATTTGTTGGTTGAATAATATCTAAAGTCAAAGCTTTTCCTTCAATACTTTTATATTCAATATTCTCATATGTAACTAATCTGCGATAATAAATATCATTTCTTTCCTCGTTTTTAGGCAAGAAATAAAAAAATGCAGCAATACTTAATGCACATATAACAATGATAGTTATATAAATCTTTTTCATTTAAACACCTACCTTAGTAATATCATAAATATTATATCACAATATCATTATTTCCTAAATACAATAAGAAAAAAAGCATAGCCATATGACTATGCTTATTATCTAATAGATAATTCCAACATCTCTTCTGAGTATTGGTTTGTATATAATTTATGATACGCTCCAGCTTTTTCAATAAGTTGTCTATGTGTTCCTTCTTCAATAACTTTTCCTTGATCAAGTACTAAGATTCGATTACTGTGAACAATTGTAGATAATCTATGAGCAACAATGAAACTAGTTCTTCCTTTAAGTAATCTATTAATTGCTATTTGAATAACTTGTTCAGTTTCAGTATCTACTGAGCTAGTTGCTTCATCTAAGACTAAGATTTTTGGATCAGCTAAAATTGCTCTAGCAAAACTAATTAATTGTTTTTGTCCTACTGATAATCTTGAACCACCCTCACCACATTCAGTATCATAACCCTTTTCAAACTTCATGATAAATTCATGTGCTTCTACTGCTTTAGCAGCTTGAATACATTCTTCATCTGTTGCATTAAGATTACCATATCTAATGTTTTCCATTACATTACCACTAAACAAATGTGGATCTTGTAATACGTATCCTAAATTTGAATGAAGCCATCCCATTGAGCGATCTTTATAATCTTTTCCATCAATAAGGATTTTACCTTTTGTAGGTTCATAAAATCTACATATTAAGTTAACAATTGTAGTTTTTCCAGCTCCAGTATGACCAACCAAAGCGATTGATTCTCCAGCTTTTACATCCAAATTAAAGTTAGTTAATACTTGTTCACCAACATTATACTTAAATGATACATTATCAAATTTAATGTCACCTTTAATTTCTTCAAAGTTCTCTAATTTATAATCAAATAAAGTACCATATTTTTCAATTACTTCAGGCTTATCAACAATATCAGCTTCTGTTTCAATTAATGATACAATTCTTTCAGCTGATGCTTGAGCTTGCTGGAAATTAGCATATAGCATCGCTAATTCATTAACTGGTTCGAAAAATTGCCATACATAACTAGTAAATAGATAAAGTGTACCAACAGAAATTGTTAATTCTAATACTAAGTTTCCACCAACAATATATACTAAGGCTACGCCTAAAGTAATTAAGAATAACATTGTTGGAAAATATAATCCTTGAATCATTGCTGCTCTGATTGATCTAGTTCTCATATCAGTAGTTAAATCATCAAAATCTTCAAAGTTATTGTCTTCTAAAACTAATGTTTTTGTAGTCATAGCTCCTGTAATACCTTCATTATAAGCTCCGGTAATTTTTGAGTTGACTTTTCTAATCTGACGATATGCCTTTAATATATATTTTCTAAAGAAGATAGACACACCAGCCATAAAAGGTACAATAGCTATTACAACTAACGCTAGTTTCCAGTTAATTACAAACATTACAATTGTTAAAATAACCATTAAAGAGAATCCCCATGTTAAATCAATTAATCCCCAAGAGAATAATTCACTAAGATTTCTCGAATCGCTGGTCATTCTTGCCATAATCCATCCTACTCTTGTTCTATCATAATATGAGAAAGGTAATTCTTGCAAGTGATGAAACGCCTTTTTTCGGATACTATAAGCTAATTCTGTTTGAATTTTTCCAGCAAATTTTATAAATAAAAATACACTTATTGCTTGAACAATCATAAACCCAATATATAATCCAATGAATAAGGTTAATTTAGATAAATCTGTTCCATCATTTAAAATGTTTGGGTTAATAATATCATCAATAGCAAACGCTGAAATCAATGGGTATACAACATCAGTAGCTGCTAAGGCAATCATTGCGATAACACCAAAAACAGCATACTTAGTCAATGGTTTCATAAATTTTAAAATCTTTTTCCATACATTCCAATCAACTTTTTGAGATGTGAAGGATTCTTCATCATGTAAGTAATCATTCATTATCCTCACCACCTTCTAGTTGAAAATCAATTTTTGATTGAATTTTCCATATGTTGTTATATAAACCATCTCTCTTAATTAACTCATCATGAGATCCGGTTTCTTTAATCATACCGTCTTCTAAAACGATAATCTTGTCTGCTTCTTTAGCAGTTGTAATTCTATGTGTGATGATAAAGACAGTAGAACTCTTCCATTCCTTATTCAATGCTCTTCTGATTTGAATATCAGTTTCAGTATCAACTGCACTTAAACTATCATCAAATATTAATATTGGTTTTGGTTTTAATAACATTCTAGCAATTGCAACACGCTGTTTTTGACCACCAGATAATGTTACTCCTCGTTCACCAACTAGTGTTTTATAACCTTTTTCAAAGTTGACTATGTCTTCGTGAACCTTGGCTACTTTAGCAACTGTTTCAACTCTATCTGTAGCTATTTCTTTATCTGCAATACCGATATTTTCTTCTACAGTTTTTGAAAACAAGAAAGGTTCTTGTAAAATGATACCAACATTCTTCCTTAAATAATGTTTTTCAATACTTTTTATAGGTATGTTTTCAATTGAAATTTCACCTTTTTGGTAATCTAAAATTCTAACTAACAATTTCATTAAAGTAGATTTACCTGATCCAGTCTTACCTATAATAGCAACAGTTTCTCCTGATTTCACTTGAAAATCGACATCAATTAATTGATCCTTGTTTGAATCATCAAATTTAAAAGTTACTTTATCAAAATTAACATTACCTTTAATTTCAGGAGTTAAGTTTGGTTCAGTTTCATCATATTCATCTTTATTATCAATAATATGTTCTAAACGATTTACAGCAACTGTTGTTTTTGAAAAGTCTCCTACAACTCTACCTAATTGTCTCATAGGCCATATAATGTTTCCACCATAAGTTATGAATGCAATATAAGTACCTAAAGAAATTACTTCTCTAGAAGCATAGATAACACCGAAAACAGCAATTAAGCAGAACTGCATAAAACAGATAAAATCTGATGCAGACCAGAAAAATGCCATCTTCTTGATTAATTTATAATCTGAATCTGTAAATTTTCTATTTAATTTCTTGAATTTCTTTACTTCGTAAGATTCATTAGCAAATGCTTTAACAACTCTTGAACCCGATACGTTTTCTTGTACATGAGTTGTCATATTAGCTTCATTTTGTTCAATGATTGTGAATTCTTTTTTAACTCTTTTAAAATACACAACGGCTACACCTAAAATAATTGGAGTAATCGCTAATGAAATTAATGTTAAATCAGTATTTAGTTTTGACATCTGCCAAATTGATAAGCCTACTAGTAATACTAATCTGCCAACTTCAACAATTCTTTCAGCTACAAATCTTTTATATGCATCCACATCACTGGTACACCTTTGAATTAAATCTCCAGTTTCGGAATGTGAATGAAAATAGTAATCTGCATTCTGAATTTTTCTATATAATTTATTTCTCAATCGATATCCAATGTTTTCTCCAAAATAGGCTGATGTCCATCTTCTTAAAAAGATAAAAATAGCTCTAAATATTGCTAGTAGTAAAATCAAACCTGCAGCAATGAATAGTTCTCTAATTTTTGTATCAGCTACAATGTACTTAGAGATAAAAATTGGTAATTTTGAACCACCTTCAAGATCAACTTCTAATATAACATCAATAATGTGTTGACCAAATAGTGGTAATAGTGTCCTTGCGTAAGACACAAAATATAAAAATATAAAAGCTAATATTAACAAAGGCCATAAATTGCCCATCCATTTGAACATTGTTCCTATGGCTTTGAATATTCCCTTTTTTTGATTAACGTCTTTTTTTACGTTTTCCATATCAAATCACCCCCTCGCTGATATGGATTATGTTTACATCTTTTGGATTATACTCATTCCAAGCAAATCCATTCCATCGTTAAGAATATTTCTTACCATTCTTAAAACTTGGAGTTTAGTATTTCTTTCAACTAAATCATCAACCATAACTTTTTCTTTTGCATAAAAGCTATTGAAAAGACTAGCTAAATTTAATAGATACTTAGCTAATATTGAAGGTGCATAATCTTCTTTACTTTTGATTATAATATCTTCATATTGGCTAACGTTTTTTATAATTTCAAAATAATGGCCTTCATTAAATAAACTAAAATCTAGTTCATCAGTTTCCTCAGTTACTGAGCTTAGTATAGATTTAATACGCACTGATGTATACTGTAGATATGGACCTGTTTGTCCGACAAAAGCAACCATATCTTCTAGGTTGAATTCGAAGTCATTTGTACGTAAATTTTTTAGGTCATTAAAAATAACTGCGCTGACACCTATTTTTTGAGCAGTTTCTTCTTTGTTATCTAATCCAGGATTTTTCTCATTGATATAATCCAAGCTTAGTGTTGATGCTTCTTTAAGTACATCTTCTAATTTTACAATCTTACCCTTCCTTGTGGACATCTTCTTACCATCTTGTAATACTAGTCCAAAGTTTATATGGTGGATATCTTCTGCAAAATCGTATCCCATAAGGCTAACTACTTTTTTTAATTGATTGAAATGTAGTTTTTGTTCATTTCCAACAACATATAATACTTCATCAAAGTTATATGTGTTCTTACGATAGAATAAAGCAGCTAAATCTCTCGTTATATATAATGTTGACCCATCTGATTTTTGTATCAATGCCGGTGGTATTTTATCACCTAAATCAACAATCATAGCTCCTTGATCTTTTTTTAGCAGTGATTTATTTTTTAATTCATCTACTACTGCTTGCATTTTATCATTATAGAAAGCTTCTCCATTGTATGAGTCAAAACTTACATTTAATAGTTCATAAACTTTCATGTACTCTTTTAAAGATTCTTCACGGATAAACTCCCATAATTTTACATATTTAGGATTTCCGTTTTCTAATTCTGTAAATATCTTCCTTGCCTCATCTTCAATTGATTTATCTGTTTTAGCTCGTTCATTAAATTCAACGTATAGTTTAACTAATTCCGCTACTGGATTTTTCTTAACTAATGCTTCATCCCCCCAATTTAGATAAGCATAAATTGTTTTTCCAAACTGAGTTCCAAAATCTCCTAAGTGATTAATTCTTACAACTTTATATCCACATTTTTCTAAAATATTACCGATACTATGACCAATAATAGTTGATCGTAAATGTCCTACTGAAAATGGTTTAGCTATATTAGGCGATGAGTAATCAATACATACAGTTTTGTTTTCACCAATTTTACTACTACCATAAGTAGAAATAGAATTATTATAATCTTCTATAACTAATTTCGAAAATATTTCTTTATTAAGGGTTATATTTATAAATCCAGAAACACTATCTATTTGTTCAAATAATTCAGCGTCTTCTAATGTTTTTAATAATTCAATTATAGTTTCTAAGACTTGTGGAAGAGGTTTTCTTAAAACTTTAACAACAGAAAATACAGGGATAGATATATCTCCTAATTCTACTTTTTTAGGTTCTTCAACTACCACACTTATATCTGTACCATATATTTCTTTAAGTTTAAGTTCCAATTCTTTCTTAATTCTTGTTTTAATATTGTTAATCATATTATCTCCTCCTTAAATTAAATAAGTTTACTTATTTATTTTAGCACAGAAACTATAAATTATGGGAATAAATATCAAATCGAGAATTTCTCGATTTCTTGGTATAATTTTTCAATTTTTAATTCATAAGATTCAATTTCTGTAACTTTTTTATTGTATTTAATCTTGTCCATGTAGACTTCTTCTAAAAACAAATCTTGTTTTAGTATTTCAACTTTTTTATCAAATTCATCAATTTCTTTTACTATTTTTTTAATTTTCTTTTCATTGTCTTCAAATTTAGAACTTTTGATTTTTGGATTTTTAGATTCTGTTTTTTCTGTATTTTGGCTTTCAATGACTTTTATGTATTCCGAGTAGTTTCCTTCAAATATCTTTACATCTTGTTTTATACTTAATATTTTTGTGGCTACCTTATTGATGAAATATCTGTCGTGTGAAATAAATATAATTGGTCCATCATAACTTTCAAATACATCTTCAACAATGTTTTTTGTATCAATATCAAGGTGATTTGTAGGTTCATCAAGAATTAATATTTCTGGTTCTTCAAGCATTAATAATAAGATTGATAATCTAACTTTTTCTCCTCCTGATAAGATAGATACTGATTTATACGCATCTTCTCCAGAAAATAGTACTTTTGAAATATCAGTTCTGACTTCTCCCAGTGTTTTAGTTGGATAAATGTTATGTATTGTTTGCATCACTGTAAGACTATTATCTAAATTCATTTGATTTTGGTCGAAATACCCAATCTTCATTTTACGATAAAAATTTATCTTCCCTTTTAGACTTTTTAAATTACCCATTAACGTCTTGATTAAGGTAGTTTTTCCTGTTCCATTGCTGCCAATAATACCAATTTTATCGACACCTCTCATAGTAAAATTTATATTTTCTAATAATGGAAAATCGTAACCAATACTTAAGTTTTCAACTTCTAAAATATTTACTTGTGTTGGTCGCTTAGTTTTAAATTCAATATGTATATGTTTATGCAAATTATTTGGTTTTTCGATTCTTTTTATTCTATTAATCTTCTTAATTCTATCTTGAGCTATTGAAGCTCTTTTTGAATTATATCTAAATCTATCAACAAAACTCTGTAAATGTGCTATTTCTTTTTTTTGTCTTAAATGTGCTTTTAGAAGTAACTCATATCGTTTAACTTTCTCTTCTTCGTACTCATCAAAACTACCATGATAAAATTCTAATTGATTAAAATCAATTTCATAGATTTTATTTACGACTTTATTGATAAAATATTTATCATGTGTGATAACTAAAACAGCACCACTATATCTCTTCAAGTATTCCTCTAGCCATTCTATGATTTCAATGTCCATATGATTGGTTGGCTCATCTAATAATAACAAATCTGGTTTTGTCATAAGTAATTTTGCGAAAGCAATTCTAGTTCTTTCTCCACCAGAAAATGTCTTTATTTCTCTATCATAATCTTTTTTAGTGAATCCAAATTTAGTTAAAAACATATCAA
>CAZZPD010000035.1:0-13736 GCA_964655885.1 uncultured Candidatus Izemoplasmatales bacterium
TACCACTACCCATATTTAGTTCAGCTGTTGAAAATATGTAATTATCTCTATATATGGTTGTTTCCCCATCTAAATGATTTTGCATTTCAATAGCATTTTCAGGGCAAACTAGCTCACAAACTGAGCAACCTTCACATTTAAAAGGATTTATTGTAAATTGACCATCATATTCAATAGCATCAAACCTACAATTCTTCTTACATAAACCACATTTTTTACATACATCTTGATTAATAAATGCTTTGGCCATACCATAATATGGTGTGGATTTTTTATTGTCTGATTTTGTAACTAAATGTAAGTTTGGAGCTTCAACATCACAATCTGCGAATGCTTTTGCTTTTGCTAGTTCAATGAAAGAACTCGCTAATGTAGTTTTTCCAGTTCCACCTTTTCCACTCAAGATTAGTAGTTGTTTCATCATACCAACTCCTCTTTAATCGCATCTAAAATGTCATCAAAAATTGGTTTATATTTTGAATAGCTAGCTACTATTTTTCCTTCTGAATTAAGTTTTCCAAGTTCCAAATCCATAGGTATTGTTCCAACTATTTTTATATTGTTTTCTTTTGCAAAGTCATTAATCATGTTATTGTCTGTATATTTGTTTATTACTAAACCAATTTTTTTATCGAAAACTTCAGCTAGTTTATATACCATATTTAGATTATGTAAGCCAAATATTGTTGGCTCAGCTATTAGTAAACAATAATCTGCATCTTTGATGCTTTCCATAACTGAACACCCATTTCCAGGAGGAGAATCAACAAACACAAATCTGTTTGAATTCTCTACTTTCTTTAACAAGTTATCAATTATAGGAACGCCTGACTCAACTCCAACTATCATTTCACCAGAGTATATATCTGTATCAAAAATAGTACCTGAGTAAACATAACCTACAACTTTGTCTACTTCTGAAATCGCACCTGTTGGACATACTAATTTACATCCACCACAAGAATGACATAAATCTTTAAAAACTCTTACTTTATCTAATATATAAGCAAGTGCATTGAACTTACAAAAATTAGTGCATTTTTCACAACCAATACACTTATCATGATTTATAACAGGAATCTTTATTTTTACATCCTCTGTCTGTTTTTCTTTAAGTTTATAATATAAAAGACCATTTGGTTCTTCTACATCGCAATCAACATATGTAGCATTATCAGCTACATATGATAAATTAACACTTACTAAAGTTTTTCCTGTTCCACCTTTTCCACTTAATACAGCAACTTGCATATTATATTTCCTCAAGTTCTCCATTTAAGAAACTAGCAATATTTTCTTTTACAATCTTATTTGTACTTTTATAGATTTTTAAATCAGTACTTCTTAAAATCTTCATTGATTTCTCGCCAACTCTAGGTGCTATTAGAATATTAGCTCCTTTTTTTAAGATAAACTCTGAAGATTTTACACCTACTCCACCTTGTCCATCTTTGTTAGCGTTGATATATACTTCTCCAGTTTCTGTTTCTGTATTATAAATGTAAAAGAAGTTACATCTACCAAATTGTTCTGATATAAATGATTTTTCACCACTTGTTTTTGTTGGTAATGCTATGATCATAAATTTGCCTCCTATTTTCTTAAAAAGCGGCATATAGCCGCCTTTTATTCCTTTTCAATTTGAGAATTAATGTATTTAATTCTTTCTTCCAAGATTTTTTTCTCTTCCTTTAGGTCTTCCTTATCAGTTAAAGCGTAATATCCTTTTCCTAAACCTCTACCGTAGTAAGGTCTTTCTCCTCTGCCAACACATCTGTATCCTCTGGCAGTACCTCTACCTGTATAAGGTCCTCTTCCTAATGGTCCAGTTCCATCTCTACCTGGCATTTAACTCACCTCCATAAATTGACATATGTTACTTATATCTTAATTATACTCTTTTTTGAACATAAGTCAATTAAAATGATGAATTATTTTAAGTTTTCTCTATAAAACGGCATACTCATACATCTCGGACCACCTCTACCCCTAGATAATTCGCTAGATGGTATCGTGTGGATTTTAATTCCGTGTTTTTTTAATAAGTCATTTGTTATATGGTTTCTTTCATATACAATTACTTCTCCTGGTCTAATTACTACCGTATTAGCACCATCATTCCATTGTTCTCTATCGGCGGCAACCGCATCTTCTCCTCCACATGGAATTAATGTAATTTTTCTTTCTAAATATATAGATAAAATTTTATCCAACATACCAGAAATCGGTTTAACTGTTAACTTGTTTTGTTTTTCTAAGTTTCTTGTTACTTCAAATGCTTTAATTACATTTTGTACATCGTGATGGATTAAGAATTTATCATGATCAACTTGAGTAAATATTGTATCTAAGTGCATAAAAGCTCTATATTTAGGAATATCGATAGCTAATATTACTTCATAGTTTGTTTTATTTTCAAAAAAGATACTTTTAGCTAATCTTTCTATTGCTGATGGGTGAGTTCTTTGTGAAACACCGACAGCTAATACTTTATCTGATAAGACTAAAATATCTCCACCTTCTATAGTAGGCACTCTATATCTATCATAATATTTTGGAATTTCTTTATTTCCATATAATGGGTGATAACTAAAGATGTACTCGCCATATATCGTTTCTCTACTTCTAGTTAAAGAATACATTTTAGAAATTGCTACACCGTTATTAATGATTGAAAATGGATCTCTTGTAAAGTATAGATTTGGCATTGGATCAGTAATAAAAGGATAATCTCTAATGTAATCTGAGAGGGTTCTTTTCTCAAAATTAGGTAAATCTCTTTTTCTAATACCAGACATAGTTAAAGAAACCATTTCTTTGGTAGATTTTATTGATTTCAAATAGTCTTTAAGTTTATTCGATAATGTTTCACTTGTTACGCTTGATTCTAAAATAAATTGTTCTATAAACTTATCTTTTACAGTAATATCAGTATCTAAACTTTCTGCAACTAAGTCAGTTAAGTACAATACTTCAACGCCTGCTTTTCTAAAAGTATCAGCAAATGCATCATGTTCTTTTTGAGCTAAATCTAGCCATGGAATATCATCGAACAACAATTGTGGTAGCCATTTTGGTGTTAGATTTTCAATCTCACCTCCTGGCCTATGCAGTAAAACCTTCTTTAGTTCTCCGATTTCCGATGTTACATTTAATAATTTCATAAATTCTCCTATTCTACAGGTTTAAATTTAGCAGTAAAATGTCTTAGTAATGGAGACTCATATGTAAACTCTAAACCTTTAATACTCTTTCTATTATTATATACTTTAATTAAACTTTCAGCAACATACCTTAAATGTTCTAATGTATATGTTCTTCTTGGGATAGTTAATCTCATAAATTCTTTATCAGCTTTCAAATTCTCATGTGTGTCAGGGTCTCTTCCTAATAATAAAGATCCTATTTCCACAGGCCTGATTCCACCTTCAATGTATAGTGCGTTACTAACAGCTTGCGCTGGAAATTGATAAAATGGTATATGTGGTGCAATAGCTCCGCAATCTACAAATACTGCATGTCCTCCTGTAGGATACTGAATTGGTACTCCAGCTTCCTTAAGTAAATCGCCCAAATATTTAACTTCATCAATTCTATAAGCTAAATACTGTTCATCTAAAGCTTCTTCTAGCCCTACAGCTAAAGCATCCATATCTCTTCCGGCTAATCCACCATATGTTGGGAATCCTTCTTTAGGAACGATATTAGTTTGA
Source organism: uncultured Candidatus Izemoplasmatales bacterium (assembly GCA_964655885.1). Taxonomy (GTDB): domain Bacteria; phylum Bacillota_I; class Bacilli_A; order Izemoplasmatales; family Hujiaoplasmataceae; genus 4572-104. The sequence goes on from CAZZPD010000035.1 coordinate 3,714, forward strand.
CATTTTTGGAAGAGTTCTTCATTATCTTTTATAGCTATAATTCCGCCAATATTTACTAAGCCATCTTTTTTCGCACTCATTAAGAAGATATCTGCTAAATCAAAAACTTCTTTAGCTATTTCTTTAATCGTTTTGTTCTCATAACCTTTTTCTCTTTGTTTTACAAAATAAGCATTTTCAGCATATCTAGCGCCATCAATAATAACAGGTATATTATATTTCTTAGCAGTTTTACTTACCGATGTCATATTTTCTATTGAAACTGGCTGTCCACCAGCAGAATTATTAGTAATTGTCATAATGATTCCAGCAATGTTTTCATTCCCTTTTTCAAGGATAATTTTTTCAAGTCTTTCTAAATCAAAATTACCTTTAAAAGGATGATACTTGTCTAAATCAAAACATTCTTTAATAACACAATCTATTGCTCTTGCACCAGCTATTTCAACATGTGCTCTTGTGGTATCAAAGTGAATATTTGATATAAAATACATATGTTGTTTAGTAACCAATTCCGGTATGACAACTTGTTCTGCGCCTCTTCCTTGATGAGCAGGCATTACATATTTATATCCTGTAATATCCTTAACGACTTTTTCTAGACGATAAAAGGATCTTGATCCAGCATAAGCTTCATCACCCATCATCAAAGCTGACCATTGAAAATGTGACATTGCACCAGTTCCAGAGTCAGTTAATAAATCAATAAATACATCCTCACTACGTAGTTTAAATGGATTATATCCAGCTTCTTCAAGTCTTTTTACTCTTTCTTCTCTACTAATCATCTTAATTGGTTCCACCATTTTGATTTTATATGGTGGAATTGGATATTTATGCATTATTTCCTCCTTGTATTAACACACATAAAAAAGAAACTGTAATTATTTCTTAAAAGAATATAAATTACCGTTAAAATTCCAATAAAAAGTGATTAGATAATTTATATATATTTAATTACAATTAATATCTTCCTTCGTAATAATTATACTATATTATATAGATATAGTAAACTAAGAAAAGCGTTAAAAACAAGGAATCAAAAAAATAAGGCACTTCTTTCAAAGCGCCTAAATTTTTATTTATTTCTTGCTTTATAATGCGTATGCAATAATTTGTGAGACTTTTCTCCTAGTGGTTTCTCAAGATAGTCATCATATAAAGCTTTTATATCTGGATTTTTATGTGATTTTCTAATTTCCATATTTTCGTCCACTTGATAAATAGCTTCTATTCTTTTTTCTCTAACTTCACTTGTTGTTCCATAAGGTTGTCCACCTCCACCGATACATCCACCTGGACATGTCATTATTTCAATAAATGTATAAGGCGATGTTCCTTCTCTTACTTGATCGCATACAATTTTAGCGTTTGCTAAAGTATGAGCAACAGCAACTTTAACTTTTGTCCCTCCTAAATTAACTTCAGCTTCTTTTAATCCTTTTGTACCTCTTACATCAGTGAAATTGATGTCTTTTAGTTCTTCTTTATTAACAACTTCATAAACCGTTCTTAAAGCTGCTTCCATAACTCCACCAGTTGCACCAAAAATAGCCGCTGCACCTGTAGTTATACCAAATGGCTTATCAAACTCTTTACCTTTAATAGAATCAAAATTGATTCCCATTTGTTTTATCATCTTACCTAATTCTCTTGTGGTTAAAACAACATCAACATCTGGATTTACATTATCTATACTCATTTCATCTCTTTTTGCCTCATATTTTTTAGCTGTACAAGGCATGATTGATACTACAAATATATCTTTTGGATCTTTCTTTATCTTTTCAGGATAATAAGACTTAGCTAGAGCACCAAACATTTGTTGAGGAGATTTACATGATGAAATATGATCAAGTATATCTGGATATTTTTGTTCAGCAAAATTAATCCATCCAGGACAACAAGAAGTAATCATAGGTAATACACCGTTATTAGTTACTCTATGAATTAATTCGTTTCCTTCTTCTATAATTGTTAAGTCAGCAGTGAAATCTGTATCATATACTGCATCAAACCCTAAGTATTTAAGTGCAGCTACTATTTTATCAGTCACAATAGAACCCGGTTCCATACCTAATTCTTCTCCTAATGAAACCCTTACTGCTGGAGCAACTTGAACAATAACATGTAGATGCGGATTATTCAATGCTTCCCACACTTGATCAGTATCATCTTTTTCAATAATAGCACCAACAGGACAAACACTTGAACATTGCCCACAATAAGTACAGAATTCATCAGTTAAATACTTGCCATATGCAGGCGTAATTTCAATATCTTTACTTCTGCCCATGATATCTAAAACACTCATTGCTTGAATGTTCTTACAAACATCAATACATCTACCGCATTTAATACAACGATTTATATTCCTTACTAAAACAGGATTTTTGTCGTCAATAGGTTTTACTTCTAATACTGTTGGAAATCTATTTTTATCAATCCCTAATTTGTTAGCCAGTGTTTGTAATTCGCAATTCAAGTTTTTAGGGCAAGCAGTACAATTTGCATCATGATTTGCTAATATTAATTCAATAATTGTTTTTCTAGCATTTAGTACTTTAGGTGAATTAGTATTAATAATCATTCCTTCTCTTGCAACTGTTGAACATGATGTGAATAGTCTTTTTTGACCTTCGATTTCAACAACACATACTCTACAATCTGATTTAATTTCTAAATCAGGATAATTACACAATGTAGGTATATCAATATGATATTTTCTAGCAGCTTTTAATATTGTTGTGTTTTCTTCAACCGAAACATCAATATTATTTATCTTAAAATTAACCATATTAATACCTCACCTTCGCAAAATAATCATCTCTGAAGTATCTCAATGAAGAAATGATTGATGTCATTGAAGTTTGCCCCAACCCACATAGTGATGTTTGTTGAATAACGTTGGCTAAGTTTTCTAGTGACATCAAATCTTTTTCTGTAGCCCGATGATTTATAAATTTATTCAATAAATTAACAATTTGAATATGTCCTTCCCTACATGGTGCACATTTACCACATGACTGATGGACAAAAAATTTCATATTTGTTAACAAAATATCAAAGATATCAAATCTATCATCAATTACTATAATAGCCCCAGTACCAGTTTTTGAATCAAAATTCTCAAATCTGTCAAAATCAATTGACATATCTAGCATATATTCAGGTATGATTGGTCCAGAAGCGCCTCCTAATTGTACCATTTTTATTTTTCTATCATCCTTAACACCTTTTCCAAGTTTAAAGATAACATCTCTAATAGATGTCCCAAATGGCACTTCGTATAATCCCTTTTCCTTTACATTACCAGATAAGCTAATAAGCTTCGTTCCAGTAGATGAATGTGTTCCTATTTCTGCAAATTTGTCTCCACCTATCGTTATGATATATGGAAAATTTGCAAATGTTTCAACATTATTGATTAGTGTAGGTAAATTATGAATCCCTTTTTCTGTTGGGAATGGTGGTTTCGTTCTTGATCGTCCTGGTTTTCCTTCAATTGACTCAATCAATGAAAATTCTTCACCACATACATATGATCCAGCTCCTGATCTTATTTCAATTTCGAAGTTAAATCCTTTATTTAAAATATTTTTACCTAAAAATCCTTTTTCCTTTGCTTGTCTAATTGTCTCTTTCATTATATTCATTGCGATTTGATATTCGCCTCTTATGTAAATATATCCTTGTTCAGCTCCTGTTGCATACGCCATAATAATCATTCCTTCAATAACAGAATGAGGATCGTTTTCCATAATCATTCTATCCTTAAAGTTTCCTGGCTCGCCTTCGTCGGCATTACACACAATATATTTTTTCCCTGCTTCTTTAGATAAAGCTCTTACTTTTATATAAGTTGGGAACCCTGCTCCCCCTCTACCTCTAATTCTTGATTTTTCAACTTCATCGATGATGTGTGAAGGGTGATTGCTTAATGCTTTCTCTAACCCCTTATATCCATCATGTTCAATATAACTTTCAATGGAAAGTGGATCCACTTTTCCAAAGCGTTTTGATATAACCTTCATTTCAATCATTTACTTTCACCTCGCAAATCATTAATTATCTTTTCGACTTTCGCGGGTGTTAGATTAACAAAGACTTTATCATTAACTCTCATTACTGGGGACTCGTTACAACGACCAAGGCACTCTGTAATTTCAAGTGTAAACAATTTATCTTCTGTCGTTTCTCCATCTTCTACTCCTAATTCTTCAACAAGTTTATCATAAATGTTATTAGCAGAATTGACAAAACAAGGAACATCGTGACAAACTTGTATCACATATTTTCCCTTAGGTGACATCGATAACATTGTATAAAAAGATATGACTGAACATATCTGACTCTCTGGAATATTTAAATACTTTGATATTACTGAAACATCTTCCGACGATATATAGTGATTTTTTTTAGATGCTTGAAATTCAAGTAATATCTCAATCAAATATTCTTCCTCTTTTGGATACTTTTTAAGTATCTCTTTTATTTGATTCATGTTTCCTCCTTGTGTTTTGTAAAACAGACAATTTAGCAAATATCTAAATGCATTCCGAACAAATTAAAATATGCATTATTAGATTAAATTTCTAGATACATACACTAATCTAATACAATATTTGTATTAATGTGAAACAGTTAAGCTAGCCTCCTCTCAAAAAAATTTAAAAAGTTATATCCATTATAACAAAAAAAATTTATTCAAGTCAATGCGACTTGGAATATTTAAAAAAAAGATGTTAGAATAACATCTGTTTAAAAATACTATCTAACACTCAATTTTGAATATCTTGTCTAGTTTTGATCTACAATATTCTTTATCTTTATTTCTAAATATTGTATCAATACTTTTAATCGCCTTAACGTTCATCATGTTGAATAATGCAATGCAGCTTCTATCAATTTTACTTCAGCAAAGACTCTTGACACTTTCCAATCTCTTCTAACAAAATTTACTTTTATACCTACTGAAGACCAACAATATTTTGACATAAATGCTAAGTCAATCATCTCTAAATTTACACTAGAAAATACATCTTTTTTTTGATAAAATTCCAATTTTTTAAAGCACTTTGTTGCTTCTATATTTTTACCAATGTTTATCATATATTTCTTCTTTAAATGTGTATAAAATCTTGTCCTTTAAATTACTAATATTTATCTTCTTCATATCTTTAATATTGATACATCCTTATCTGTGTTTTAACTTCATATTTTTAGCTTTCTAATATATATAATCTGAATGTCCTGTTAGGTACAAACTTATATAGTTTTTTCTTGGTGAAAATCCAAATTTAAACCACTTATATTTCTTTTTTTTGAATTATAATATTCAACAATTCCATAACCTATAATGTTTGATCCCCACATAATAGGTTCCTCATCTGTAAGTTCAGAAATTATATCAAATAATCTCAAAGCATCATTTCTTCTCTTTATGTCCACGATAGAATCAAGGAACTATCTTGGATTAATTTTAGTAGGTTGTGTTTTTAATTAATACATCATGTCACCTCATGTTTCACTTGCTTTTTTATAGTGTATTTTACTTAAAATATTATATCATTTCCTAATCTATATATGTGATTTCGCTTTAAAAAATCAGGTGTACTATCAAATAATTATATATTCTTTATCTAAATTATCAATATATATATTACTAATTATTGCTCTATTTTTAGTCTTTTCCATTGAAATTAATATTAGCCTCATTCCGCATAAATACATGTTAAAAATTGTAGAAAATTTCCTTTAAATGTATATAGAATAATTAAACCTATAAATGCTATAATATCAATTTTTCGTAAAAAGAGCATGAAAATACAAGAATTTCTCTATGGTTTTTTTAGACATTTCTTCATGATTATATCGGTTTTTTCTTTTTCATTTCCTTTATAATTTTTACGATAATAAAAACTGTTTTATATATTTTTTTATAAACAGTTTTTTTTGACCACAATATTCAATTAGTATTTATTAACATATTTTATATAAATTTATCCAAATTTATTAACCAAATTAAACATGTTTTTAATGTCGTTATTGAATTAATATCCTTTATAGTATTTATAGAACTTATACTTAAACTATATATAGAATCTACTATCATATTTATGTTCAGAGTATAACAGTATATATGTAATATGCAAGCATATAAAACATATGTATTTTAATTATATCTTACTATAATATAAATTTTATTTATGTCTATATTTTGCGTTTTACACAAAATATAAATTTGATTTTTATTTAATATAGTTATTACTTTTAACCTGATTGATTTTTACATGTAATCAAGTATAAAAATAATAATCTTTTTCATGTTTTTTTAGGTCAGTTCTGCAAGTTTTGCTATCACTCATTATTACTGAAATGCTGATTTTTTTTTTGTAAATTTGTTTTAATTTTCGGTGTTTCAAAAAAAATTTTTTGTACTCAAAATTACTAACAAGTAGATTTCAATATTTTGCATCTTTTATTTTTTTTATCACAAATGAAATTTTTGAAAATTTTGAATTTTATTTTTTTTACAAAATTTTTCTTATTTGATCAAGTGTTCAAGGAGTTTTAAATTGCTCCAACTTGACTGAAGTTTTCCTCGTTCAATATCTTTTATAATTTTTACTATTTCATCATTTACAGGGGTAGGAGTTTTTACTTTATTTCCGTATTGAATTACTACACCATTAATGGCTTCAATCTCGCATTTCCTACCTCTTTGAAGATCATTTATCATGCTTGATTTGATCAATCTATGTTTTTTTATAGCTAGTGGTATTATCAAATAACTTATCTTTTTCTTTATACAGTTGTTATAGTCTAATATTTTGACTATATCTTTACCTTGTATAGGCTCTATCTTTATATTTGATGCCTTAGCAACATCTATACATTCTTTAATAATCTTTTGAACGATGATTCTACTTTTTCTGTTTTTAGCAAGTTCTCCGAACGTTGCGTTCAACGCTGCTGACGGTCCGCTGAAAGCACTGTTAACTAAAAGTTTTGCCCATCGAGCTCCAATGAAATTATCTTCTATTGTAACATTACCCATGACGCTTAAAATTTCAACTATATAATTGAATATTTCATCATCATTTTCTCCAAATTTACCTATGTTAAAAGTTAAAACTTCCCTAGCTTCTTCTGATGTTAATTCTACTTGTCCATTGCCAATCATTGATGCTCCCCAACTCATTGCGCAACCTATTGTTTTATCCCTTCCAATCACCTCAGATACTGACAATTCAGGAAGACCATTTTGCATGGTACAAATTACTCCTTTTTTTGTGAAAAATGGGACTAATTTTTTTACCACATTTTTGTTGTCTAATTGCTTTGTCATCAATAGAATTATGTCGTATTTTTTATTCATTTCTTCTGGTAAAAAAGCATTCACTTTTTGAGTGAAATTTGTCTTTCCAGAAATAACTGCTCCATTCTTTTTTAATCCATCAACATGAGATTTATTTCTAGTTATTAAGTCAATATCATATCCTGCTTTTGCAATGTAGGCACCTAGAACTGTTCCCATTGCTCCTGCTCCATAAATTGCTACTTTCATATTTTCCTCCGTTATTATTATTTACAAAAGCCAACTAATTATTAATCAGTTGGCTAAATTTTATTCTAAAGATAATGATGTTACTGATTCAACGTGTGTTGTTTGAGGGAACATATCTACTGGAGTAACTTCATTGATTTTATATCCTCCAGCAATTAAATATTCAAGATCCCTTGTTAATGTAGCTGGGTTACATGAGATATAAATAATTTTTGGTATCTTCATATTTATAATCGTTTCAATAAAACTTTTACTACATCCTTTTCGTGGTGGGTCTATAAAGATACAATCAAAATTATACTTCTTCCATTTTTGGATAACTTTTTCAGCATTACCAGCTTCAAAGAATGCATTTTTAATATTATTCAATTTAGCATTTTTCTTAGCATCTTCAATTGCTGATTCAATTACTTCAATGCCAAATACACGATAAACTTTTTTAGCTAAGGATAATGCAATTGAACCAATTCCACAATAAGCATCGATGACTTTATCTTTTTTATTTAGCTTAGCTAAATCTATTGCTGTCTTATAAAGTCTTTCTGTTTGAACTGTATTAACTTGAAAAAATGATCTAAACCCTATCTCAAATCGATTTTCTAATAAATCTTCGTTAAGATAATTTCTTCCATAGATCAACCTTATCTCATCTTTTGAATATGAAGATTCATCTTCGGCCTTTACAACTCCAATTCCTTTAATCAATTGATTTTTCTTTGTTATTCTTTCAACAAACTCTTTTTCTTGTTCGAACCCATCTTTTTCTAAATTGAGTAGAACTACAATTTCTTTGTTTCTAGATGAGTCTCTTATTACACATGATTTTAAAACTCCCTCTTTCGTTTCTGGATCATATGCTTTCACGTTTAATTCATTAAAGATATTTTTCATTAGAGTTAAAAACTCAAATGATTTTTTTGACATTGTGAAACATTCATTAAGATCAATAACTTTATGAGTTTTCGCTTTAAAGAATCCCGCTATTAGTTTTCCTTCTTCATTTTGTGCAAATTTAATCTCAACTTTATTTCTATAATAATATGGATTAACCATACAAATAATATCATTAACGTTTGTCGAATCTTGTTTTAATTTCTTCATCATTAATTCTAGACGATATTTCTTAAATGCTAATTGAACATCATAATCCATATGCATTAGCCTACACCCGCCACATTCATAGAAATGTTTACATTTTGGAGCCAATCTGTATGGACTTTTTTGAATGAACTCAGTAACTATACCAAATCCATATTTACTTTTTTTATTAGTGATTTCAATGTTAGCTGTTTCTCCCTTTAATAAATCCTCAACAAAAACAGTGTATCCATCGCTTAATTTAACAACTCCTAATCCGTCATGTGTTAAATCAATAGCTTTCACTCTATAATTTTGTTTTGTTTCTGTATCCATACTTTATCCTTTCCAAATCTTGTAAAAACCCACAAACTACACATTATATTATACCATAAAAAGTTTTAAAATAAAAAGTTGAACCAAAAATAAAACTTCACAAACTAAATTGTGAAGTATATATTCTCTATATCATGCTGACGATTATTCTACAACAACTTTTATAATGTCTCCGTCAGCTGATTTTACATTTACAATTTCCCCTACTACTCCTGAATTAACCATTTGAATTAGCATATCAACATCGATATCTAAATCTGAATCATTGATCTTTGCAAAGTTTTTTCCCTTTAATAACTTAGCAAATTCTATAGGTAGTTCTACTCTTACTTCATCTCCATCAGCTGAATCAACAAAAACCTTTAACATCTTGAATTGACTCTTTTTCATAGCTGGTTTGTCGATAACCACTTCTTCCTCTTCTGTTTTACCAATAGCAGCCAATAATTTTTCTGCTTCTTCTGCCGAAACAACTCCTTTTGATAATAATTCTAATATTTTCATTCTTTCTTCTTTTAATTCATTTTTTCCCATTTTATTCTCCTCCTATTTTATTTTAGCTAATAATTCTGCAGCTTCTTCTGCTGTTATTTCGCCTTTATCTACTTTCTCTAAAATTTCTTTAGTTGATGGACCTGTATATTCTTCTTTTTCTTCTGATTTTTCATCTTTTGTTGGATAACCTAATTGTTCAACTACTTCATCTAACATCTTTTTAATTGTTGGGTAAGATAATCCCATTTCTTTTTCTACCATCTTGATATTTCCTTTGTTTTTCATGAACACTTCAATAAAATAAAGTTTTTCGGTATCAAGATAATTAAATTTTGATAATGTAAATCTTCCTTCTAATGTTGTTTCACAGTGTGTACATTGTAATTTAATTACTTCTAGATCATGATGACAAACTGGACACTCTGATATAACCGGATACTTAGCTATTCCCTTAGTTGCGTTCATTGTTAAATCTTTTAAAAATCCTAAATCTTTATCGAATTTAAATTTTGACATAATTTCCTCCTAAAATGTTCTTATATATA
>CAZZPD010000036.1:0-2483 GCA_964655885.1 uncultured Candidatus Izemoplasmatales bacterium
CCTCAACTAGACCAATAGCGGCCATTTTTAGGCCGCCAGCTGCTGATGAACAAGCTATAACTTGATCAAAATCTATTCTTTTTCCTGCTTTTTCAAACAGCTTATCTAAAGCTTTGTGATAACCAATACTAATGTCTGAATCAACCGTTGTAAAATGAGAAGCCGTTTCAATAATATCTTCAGCTTCAGAATTTATTGCACATAATTTAGTGAATGTTGAACCAAAATCAATTAGCAAAAAATTTGCCATATTATTCTCCTAAATCTTTTTTTAAATCATCTAAAGCATCATCAATTGGTGTTCCAGGAGGGTATACTCTGTTGAATCCCATATCCATGAATGTTTTCTTAACTTGATGGAAATCTTGTTTTCCGACAACGATGTTTCCACCAACATATAGATTTATGTTTTCTATACCCGCTTCAACACATTTCTCTCTCATACCACGACAATCAATTTCTCCGTGACCATAAAGAGAAGATACCATAATTAAATCTGCGTTAGTTTCAATTGCAGCATTAATAAAATCTTCTTGAGATGATAATACCCCAATATTAACAACGTTATATCCCGCATTATTTAATGTGTATTCGATAATTTTATTTCCTACCGCATGCACATCGGCGCCAATGACACCTATTACTATTGTTTTCAAAGTATTCTCCTTGTATATGTAAGCGCTTTTACAAAATATGTATCATTATATCACAATAGGACAAAGATTTAAAGATAATTTTTTATAAAATTATCCATTATAAATCTGGTGTTTTATCCTTAAAAATTACATGATAAAACATACAAATAGTCGCTTAACCTATTTATGTATTTTTTTACTTGTACCAAATCATTTCTATGATGCATTTCAGCGAATTCTATAACTCTTCTTTCAGCTTTTCTAGCTAATGTTCTAGCATAATCAAAGTATGCCCCCTCTAAAGATTTTTCGCTTCCTGGAAGGGTAAATCTTGGTTCTAGAGGTTTTATATCTAATAGCGTTTGGATTTCTTTTTCTAAAAAATCTACATCTTGTTCATTGATTTGATACAATTTTTTATAGAAATCTGCGTTTGGATTCGTTGCAATGATAGAATTTAAATATTGAAGTGTTTTTTGAACTTTTATAATTTGTTCAAGCTTTGTTTGATGATAAGTAAGTCCTAAGTATGAGTTTAACTCATCTATAGTGCCTAAAGTTTCAAACAATATGTCACTTTTTTTAAATGATTCATTGTTATAGTTCCTTGAAGTTCCTTTATCACCGTTCTTAGTTGAAATTTGATTAAGTTTATCAATCTTCATTTTAATAGCTCCTTATTTACGACTTATTAACTCGTTTATAGCAAATGTAGCAACATCTTCAGCAAAGTTACCTGGCCCAAATCCTGCATCATAACCAAGTTCTTTAGCTAACTCATGTGTTATTCTCGCGCCCCCAGCAATTAAAACTATTTTATCTCTTAGACCTTCAGCTTCTAGTAACTCAACTAACTCAACTAAATTTTTTAAATGAACATCTTTTTGAGTTACAGTTTGAGATACTAAAAGGACATCAGCTTTTTTCTCTAAAGCTATTTTAACAAACTCTTCATTTAAAACTTGAGAACCTAAATTATATGCTTTAATTCCCGAGTACCTTTCAAGTCCATAATGTCCAGCATATCCTTTCATATTCATTATCGCATCAATTCCAACTGTATGAGCGTCAGTTCCAGTTGAAGCCCCAATGAATACTAGTTCTCTATCAAATTCTTTTGCAATTAACGTTTCAATTTCTTTTCTATTTAATGCTTTTTGAGTAATTTCTTCTACATGGATTTTATCATAATCAATAGAATGAATAGCAGACCCATATAGTACATAAAAACTAAATCCATTTCCTATATCTTCTGCATGAACTACCGCAGAATCTAATAATCCCATTTTCTTTGCTAGCTCTTTAGCTGCAGCAATACCTTTTTGACTTCTTTCGACAGGCAATGTGAAACTTACTTGGATTTTACCATCGTTCAAAGTATCTCCATATGGTTTAACTTTCATTGAATGATTCCTCCATTCTTTTACTAACTACATTTATGTAATTTTCAGATTTTTCAAATACACCGTCTAATCCTTTACCCCCATCAAGGGCTCTTTTTGTTTCTGCAAATACACCTTTTTCTAAACTTTCAAACATACCTTGTTTAGAAATTTGATCTAATAATGATAAAGCTTCATCTAAAACATATTGCGCTCTTTTTTGGATAATTCCATTATCTTTAAATTCTATTTCATTAGCGAATGATTTCATGCTTTTTTGAATCATCTTAGCATTTTTAATAGCTAAAAATCTATCGCTCATAAATGGTGTGTGTATTGCCTCTGTCATCATCCCTAAAAGATGAATTGATTGATTTGTTAATGTTGTAACCATATTAAACATTGCATTTTGTTGATAAGCTCTAAATATATTACCATTAATATGTTTTGTTGGTGGCATATATTT
>CAZZPD010000036.1:2583-13656 GCA_964655885.1 uncultured Candidatus Izemoplasmatales bacterium
GAATATGCATTGATTAATCTTGAAAAATATTGATCAACAAATGTTCTTTGCATGTTTATATCTCTAAAGATGATTCCATACATACTATCATTTAATAAAACATCTAATCTTTCAATAGCTCCCATGGCAGCTATTTCGGGCATACATAATCCAGAAGCATAATTAACTAACTTGATATATCTTTTTTCTTCTTCTGATACTTTATCCAATGCTTTTCTCATGATTCTAAAGTTTTCTTGAGTTGCAAAAGTTCCACCAAAGCCTTCTGTTGTTTTTCCATAAGGAACAAAGTCTAGTAAAGATTGTCCTGTAGATCTAATAACAGCTATGATATCAGCTCCTGCTTTCGCTGCAGCTACGGCCTGAGTAACATCTTCATCAATATTACCAGTAGCTACAATAACATATAAATCTGTTATTCCTCTTTTAAATCTATTAAGATAATCATCTCTTTTTTCTTTGTTTTCTTTTATTCTTTTTAGATATTTTTCATAATAAGGTTTTAAAATCTCATCGACTTCATCTTTGTTTACTAGTGGATAATCACAAATACTTTTTTCTTCTTTTTTGTATATTGATATAAACTCATCAATACTAATGCCTAAGAATTTTATAGCGCTTGCTATATAATATGACACCCCAATAGTGATATTACCATTTTTTAATACATCTTCAATAATCTTATTTGGAATTGGTACACCAAAATCATCAATTCCATCTACACCCAACAATCTTAGGACAGTTCTTTCAACTGAAACCGTTGAATGTTTATCAATAAAATTCTGAACATCTAAAGCAATTTCTTCTGCGTGCTTTCGACACTCAAAAATCTTATTTTTGTCTAAATTTAACTTATTCATATGTCACTTCCTCTTGAACATTGAACACTTCAATGCCCAATGACTCTTCTAATCTTTTTTTAAAATCATGCTTTTTAAACTCATATCCTCTTGGAGAAAATGGGTTCAAACATACAGCAATCAAATTAATCTCATTAATCACAAATATATTATTTTTCAACTTAAATAAATAGCTAAGGTTGTCTAAATTTAGCTGTATATTAACTGGTGAATTAACTATAATATCAAACTTAAAACTCCTTCTTTCTTTAATGAGTTGAAGTAAAAATTCATTTGTTACAGACTTAGGCAGATATAAAAACCGATACTTTTTGTTTTCTTCTTTGAAAATTTTCTCGGTGTTTCCTATGACAGTTTCGAAGCCTAAATCTTTAATTTCGTATTGTTCGTTAATCAAACACACTGATGAATAATTTATTAGTTTTTCAAGTTTTTGATCAACTTTTTTTAAATTAAACTTCTTTGTAGTTAATTTAGCATAATCAACAACTTTTTCAATATTATTAGTTAGATTAGCACCTACAACATAGATTGTTGCTTCAGCTATTTTAGCTAAGGAGTGTCTAAAAAATGCGCCATCTATAAATATCTTATATGGATTATATTTTTCTAAAATTTTTACAGTTTTTTCCATATCTAAAACAACAGATGGGCCTGCAATTAAGGCATTTCCTGCTTTTTTAATTTCAACTATAACTACTGACCCGATAGAAGTTCTAATGTTTGTTTCTTCAAGTATCTTGTATTCAGCTTCGAACTGGCTTAGTGTATCTTTAGCGGTTGCTATCAAATAACCTTCTAGACAATAAACCCTTGGTTTTTCTTTGTATGTTACTTGATCTATTTCTTCGCCGTCAAGTCCAATAGAAGTTATAGCTATATGATTAGATTTTAAATCTCCTAATATTGAATTTATTACAGTTGTCTTACCTGCGTTCTTTGAATTACCCACGACTGAAATTATTTTGTAATCCAATATTTTTTCAGTTAATCTTTTAATGTTCTTTTCTTCCTTTCAAGATTACTTGGTTCTAAAGAAATTTGTTTACCAGCTAATAACCCACTAACACCATCAGCTATATTTTTATCTTCTTCACTTAACTCATATTCGCCAGGTTCAGTGTATGTAGAAATTACACCTTCATAATTTCTAAGAACTACTTTACCTGGAGCTTGAGATATTAAGTAATTAGGCATTACAGGTATTTTACCTCCACCACCTGGTGCATCAATAACAAATGTTGGTACGCAATACCCAGATGTATGTCCTCTTAATCCTTCTATGATTTCAATACCTTTTGAAACTGGAGTTCTAAAGTGTTCAATTCCTAAAGATAAATCACATTGATAGATATAATAAGGTCTTACTCTGATATATGCTAGTCTTTGAACTAGTTTTTTCATAATCGCTACTGAATCATTCACACCTTTTAATAATACTGATTGATTTCCTAATGGAACTCCTGCGTTTGCTAAACGATCGATTGCAGCTTTACTTTCGCTAGTTATTTCATCATAGTGATTAAAATGAGTATTTAACCAAATAGGATGATACTTTTTAAACATATTCACTAAATTTTCTGTGATTCTTTGTGGCATAACTACAGGTGTTCTAGTGCCTAGTCTAATGATTTCTACATGATCAATCTCTCTTAATCTAGAAATTATATCTTCTAAAATATCATCTGATACTAATAAAGCATCTCCTCCAGAAAGCAATACATCTCTTACTTCTGGATGTTTACTGATATATTCAATCGCTAAATCAATTCTATCTTTTGACATTGCTTTGTCATGATGCCCAGCAAATCTTCTTCTTGTACAGTGTCTACAATACATAGAACACATATCAGTGATTAAAAATAACACTCTATCAGGATATCTATGTGTTAATCCTGGAACAGGAGAATCTGTATCTTCTGCAAGAGGATCTAGCATATCAGATTTTGCAATATGTAATTCGCTTACTGAAGGTACTGCTTGCTTTCTAATTGGACAATCAGGATTATCAGGGTCAATTAAACATAGGTAATATGGTGTAATTGACATTCTAAATTTAGATAAGAGGTTCCCTATATCTTTTTTTTCTTGAGTTGTTAGTTCTAAATATTTTTCTAAATCTTCAACAAATCTTAATCTGTTTCTAAGCTGCCAATGCCAATCGTTCCATTGTTCATCAGTGACATTAGGAAAATATTTAGCCTTTCTTTCAAGATATTTATCGTTTGTTACTTTCATTATTTTTCCTTTCCAAATCTGGTTTGGAATAACTCATACATTTCTTTAGATTCTCTTAAAATATCTAAAGTTATTTTTGCATGATTTTTTGTGTATCCATTACCAATAATCATTAATGGTTCTGCAGCGATTCCTTCAGCTCCTAAAGCTGCTTTTGTAAATGAAGTAGCCATACTAAAGAAATAAACAGTTCCATCAGGTTTTGTAGGTAGAATAGTTGCCATTTCTGTATTAGGAACATTAACAACGTTAATTGTTACATCTACTCCTTCACCATTAGTTAAAGCCATTGCTTTTTCATATATTTCCATAGGGTTTTTAGCATCGCCAATCATAATGTGGTCACATACTTTAAGACTTTCTAATTCTGCTCTATGTGTATCATGATGAATAATTCCAATTACTTTACCATTAGGCCCAGCGCTTTTTCTAGCTTGATATGCACATAATACTCCTGATTTACCCGCACAACCTAAAATCATAACTGTATCATCTTTTTTTACAAGATTTTTAACTTGTGCTGGTGCTCCAGCAACATCTAAAGCAGCTAAAGCGATATGAGAAGGAATATCATCAGGAATTTTAGCAAATATTCCTGTTTCAAATAAAATTGCTTCTCCTTCAATATCTACTTGGTCTTTTTCTAAATGAATCGCAATAATTTTATTAATTTTTAATGGTGTTAATGATAAAGATACTAAAGAAGCTATTTCATCTCCAGCTTTAACATCTTTATTTATATCTTTTCCAACTTCTTTAACTGTTCCAAGTAACATTCCGCCGCTACCTGTAACTGGGTTTTGCATTTTTCCTCTTTGATTAACGATAGAAAGAATCATTTCTTTCATATCTTCAACATCGCTATTTGCGGCTGTTTTAATTTGAGTAAAAGAAGCTGAATCTATATTTAGTGTCTTAACATCAATTAATATTTCATTGTCTTGACAAACCATGTTATTGTCTAATTTGTCAGCTGCTTGTGGTAAAGCTCCTAAAGGATATATAACTCTGTGAGTTCCGTACTTACATAATTTTTGCATTTTATTTATTCTCCATTTCTAATATTCTTCTTGTATCTTGTGGTGTTGCTATTTCGCGTTTGTATTTTTTTGCTATTTTAACTACTTTTTCTACTAATTCTCTATTTGATTTAGTTAAAACGCCTTTTTCTATATAGATATTATCTTCTAAACCAACTCTTACATGTCCTCCATGTTTTATAGATAGTTCAGCTAATGAAAATTCATATCTTCCAATTCCAGCAACTGAATAAGTTGCATTACTTGGAATACTATCTTTTAAGAAAAGAAAGTCTCTTTCTTCTCCGGTCATTCCGCCTCTAACGCCTAAAACAAATGAGTAGTGTAGATGATTTTGAATAATACCTTTTTTAATAAATCTTAACGTAGTATCAATATGTCCTTTTTCGAAGCATTCCATTTCATATCTTACTCCAAGACTATTCATTTTTTCTGCGAAATATTTAATATCATTTTCTGTGTTAACGAAAATATCATCTCCACCAAAATTTAAAGTTCCACAGTCAAGTGTCGCCATCTCAGGATTAACGTTTAACACATCTAATCTCTCATCGGGAGTCATTCCAACAGCTCCTCCTGTTGAAACTTGTATGATTACATCAGGGCATTTTGCTTTTATTGCATTAATTAATACTTTAAATCGATTTTTATCTTGAGTTGGAGTCCCATCATCTTCTCTTGCGTGTAAATGTATGATTGATGCTCCAGCTAAATATGCTTGATAAGCAGATTCAGCCATTTCTTCTGCTGTATAAGGGACAGCTTCATTGATTTCCTTAGTTACTTCTGCGCCAGTAATTGCGCATGTTATGATTAATTTTTCCATTCTATCTTTGAAGTTCCTTTGGAACAATGCAAGTTCCTATTGCGTAGGTGGTTAAAACTTTTTCTTTTAACACATCACAAGCGCTAGGCGCTATATCGGGTCTAGCTTCAATTACTTTATAACAGAAAAATTCCATTTTTCTTGAAGTTGACCCTTCTTTGATAATTTTAGCTTCTACTTCTAGAAAATCTCCCGCATAAACTGGTGCTAAGAAATCAACTTTTTCATATGCTCTAAATAAACCTTCATCCCCATCGTGTCTTATTAACAATTCAGTAGCTGCATCGCCAAATAACCCAAGAATTCTAGCACCATCAACTAGATTACCGCCATAGTGTGCATCATGATTTGACATTCTAACTCTTAATTTAACTTCCATTAGTTTACTCCCTTCATAGGTTTAACATCATTGATAATTAAATCTGCATCTGTTAGTTTAACTACATCTTCTACTTTATAATCTGGGTGAACTTCTAATAAATGTAATCCATCTTCTTTAACTTCCATCACTGCCATTTCAGTAACAATTAAATTTACTTGATGAGCAGCCGTTAACGGTAATTTACATTTTTTTAATATTTTCGGAACCCCTCTATTTGTATGTCTTGTGGCTATAATAACTTTCTTAGCTCCGGTTACTAAATCCATCGCTCCACCCATACCTGGGACTTTTTTACCAGGAATAATCCATGAAGCTAATGATCCCTCTTGATCAACCTCTAACGCCCCAAGAACTGTGGCATCAATATGTCCGCCTCTGATAAATGAAAATGATGTAGCTGAATCTATAAAAGCTCCACCTTCTAAAATGCTAGCGCCTAACCCTCCAGCATTAACAATTTCATTTTCGCCTTCAACTAATCCACCTAAACCAATGATCCCGTTTTCGGCTTGGAATGTTACTGTTTTATCCTCAGGAACGTAATTAGCTACTAATGTAGGAATACCAATACCTAGATTAACTAAATCTCCATCATTTAATTCTAACGCTATTCTTGAAGCAATAATTTCTTTATCAGTCATTGTATTCACCTACCATTAAATAATCCACAAAAGGATGTGGTGTAATCACATTTTCAGGATCAATTTCATCAATTATTTTTCTTGGTTCACAAACAACTATTTTACAAGCTGTAGCCATTAAAGGATTAAAGTTTCTCATTGTTTTATTATATTTTAGATTTCCATAGTTATCAGCTATAGCTCCGCCTATTAATGCTAAATCCGCTCCTAAAGCTTCTTCTAAAATATATTTTTTACCTTGAACTTCTAAAACTTCTTTTCCTTCTTGAACTAAAGTATCAATTCCAGTAGGGGTTAATATACCTCCTA
The DNA here is from genome assembly GCA_964655885.1 of uncultured Candidatus Izemoplasmatales bacterium. Classification (GTDB taxonomy): domain Bacteria; phylum Bacillota_I; class Bacilli_A; order Izemoplasmatales; family Hujiaoplasmataceae; genus 4572-104. Next base: position 8,880 of record CAZZPD010000036.1, read on the forward strand.
AACCAGCTCCATATGCTCTAATTCTTTCTGCCAAAGTTCCTTGTGGAACTAATTCTACTTCAAGTTTTCCTTCGCTCATTAAAGTTCCTACCATTGGATTAGTTCCAATGTGTGAAGCAATTAGTTTTTTTACTTGTTTATTAACAACAAGTTTACCAACGCCTTTATCAGGATAACCTCCGTCATTACATATAATGGTTAAATCCTTTACATTAGCTTCAACAACTAAATCAACTAAACCTTCAGGAGTTCCGTTAGTAAGAAATCCTCCGACCATAATACTCATACCATCTTTAAGCAGAGCTTTAAACTTTTCTTCGTTTATAATTCCTCTCATTTCTTCTCCTTCTTTGGTGGCATTATTTCGGCTTCCCCGATAATAACTGTCTCTTCTCTTTGATTAACAGCTATACAATCAAAAACCACTCTATTTCTATCGTATTTTATTTCTTTTACAGTTACTTTGGCTGTGATTTCATCTCCAAAGTATACTGGTTTTGTAAATTTTAATGATTGTTTGATATAAATACTTCCTAATCCTGGCATTTGCACCCCAAAAATAGCACTAAATAATGAGCCTACAAACATTCCGTGTGCAATTTGTTTTTTAAACATTGTTTTGCTTGCGTAATCTTTGTCTACATGAGCGGGATTTTTGTCTGTGGTCACTTCTGCGTATGTTAAAACATCTTTTTCATTAAAAACTTTTTTTAATTCACTAAAATCCCCTAATTTTAATTCATCAATTGAAAAACTATTCATTTTTTTCCTCCTAATATATAAAAAGAGCTGATATATATAAAATATACCAGCTCTCCAATTTTATAATTGGCAATATTTAAACCGTACGTTTAAATATCAAGATAATAATTCATGAACAAATTATTTCTTTCGGCAGCTTATTCCTTTTTTTGTTTAAAAGGTTCATCTATATTACTTAACAAAATACCAATAAGTTGCTCCTCTGTTTTTATTAAATTACGTAGTAATTATACAATTATATGTAAGCGTTGTCAATATGAAAAATATCTAGATTTAAAGGTTTTTAATAAACTTTAGTGCTTTCTCAAAAATATTCAAATCATTATCGAATGTAATTAGTTCTTTTGCCTTGTTAATTTCTACAAATATAGCTGTATTAATTTCTTCATCCTGTTTAATAACTTTTGTATTAATTGCCTTAGCAACAAAGAAGATTACATCTTTTATAACACCATCATATGGTGAATAAGTAGATACTTCTCTAAACCCTTTTATAATCTTACATTCTATATTCGTTTCTTCTAGTGTTTCTCTTAGCGCTGTCTCTTCTTCTGTTTCGTTTTCTTCAACGTGCCCCTTAGGAAAAGACCAGTGTCCCATATTCATTTTCACAAGCAGCACTCTATTTAATTCATCAAAAACAACACAGCCACATGATTTTTCTTTTTTCATATTTAAACTTTCTATATTTTCATTAAGACAATGTCATCATCTTTATTAATTACTACTTGAGTGTCTTCACTCATATTGCCTTCAAAAATCAATAACTTCTCTTCTCTAAAGTAACCTATTGGCATATAAACTTCTTTTGATGATTTATATATAGATATTAAACACTCTTTAACTGAAGTGAATTCTAGAGGGAATATTTCATCAATTAACTCATTTGCCTTTATAACAAATATATTTTGGTCATCTTTTCCAGTAACATCTGATTTAATTGTTAATAAGTTTTCATAGAATGGCGCTGTTTCTTTATATAAAGCTAATTTACTCAATAATAGAGATATTATTTTATTTGATATAATTGTATTTTCAATATCAAAATCTTTAATTATATGATCATTTTGAGGATCTAATAATTCAACAATAATATTTATGTCTTTTTTCTTTAAGTGTCCCTGTAAATAAATTAAGTTATCAATAACATTTGCATCTAGACTATCTGCTTCTTGTAATTCATCGCTTAGTAAAACAACTGTAGCTGGTTTTTCTGATTCGTTTAATTCTTTAACCATATTTTTCAATTCGTTTTGTTCTACATAAGTAGCTTTAAATTCACTTCTATATAGTTTTTCATATTCTTTGAAAGATTGCATAACAAATTTCAATTTGTTATTAGTCCCAACAACAAATACATCAAGATTACTCGTTCTATTAATTTTTTTAATCTTTAAATCTTTGTATGTGTATTCTTTTGGATTTCTAAGATATTTAATATTATCATTTAAAGATAAAACAAATAAATCTTTTTTATGTTTTGTAATTGGAATTGCGTGAGAATTGTTATATAAACAATCTTCAAAATCAGCGTTCTTCAAATGATAAACTTCTGAATCATCGAATGAAAATAATGATAAATATACATCTTCCATCTTAGAACAAATAATTGTTTGGGCAATGATTTGTCCTAGTCTTCTATCAAAACAAATTGGCATTATCTTATGCTCATGTAGTGTTTTAACAACCTTTGACATTGTTAAAATTTTTTCTTTCGTTTCAATCATTTTAATCTCAGCTACTATTGGTGGATCGTATTTAAATTCAATTCTACCAACGCTTAATATCACTTTGATTACATTTAAATCGCTTTTAGACATACCCTTCAGCACTGAACTGTGCATATCTTTATTCATAATTAATAATGAGTTGGCTTCTTCAATAGATATATCATTTAATTCAGAATATAATAAAGGATCTCCGCTTTTAACTAAAACATTAAGATTAGAGAGCTCTTTATCATCATGTTTGTTTTTATTAATTGCATTTAGTAATTGTTTTTCAGCTTGAACTTTATCTACTTCAGCTAATATTACTACTTTAATCTCTTTATAATTTACATGTACTAAGTCAGCTACTAATTCAGGTACTTTGTTATTCCAATTTAATATAACAATATGATCTTGTAAATATATCTTTCCAGAGCCTTCTTTTTTTCTTTGAAAATAATCTTTAAGAGCGTTTGTTGTTAAAGCAATAATTGTTCCAGTAAATAATATCATTCCTATTACTAACACAGTAACTGCTAAGAATAATAAGTCAGTGTTTGTAATTTGTAAAATAGCATTAGGTGTAAGCATCCATTTTAAACTACCGTTTGCAAAGGCATCAAAAAAACCATTAAAAGAGTCATCAATTCCTAAGGCAATTAATGCGGCGATACAAAGTATAATAATATTTAAAATTATCATTAATCCAATGGCAAAAAGCATTGGATTTTTATAAGTCTTAATACTAAGAAAACTTCTTGCTTTTTGAAGTCTTTGTTTTAGTTTTTTCACTATTCTCACACCCTTATATTTATTATTATAAATATGTTGATATAAAAAAACAATAAGATAGCGAGAATAGGGCTAAAAAAAAGCGAAAACAACTTATGTGTTTTCGCTCACTTTACGATCTTTTTTATCTAAAATTATAACTACAATCAACAGTAAAAACCCTATAAGAAATGCAAATGCTGATGAGTCAAATAATAATAATTGACTTCTTTCATATAAGAATCCGCCTAATAATGGGCCGACTACCATTCCTATTGAAATAAATGATTGTCTAATTCCCATAATTTTACCATATTCACCATCTTTAACATGTTTAGATATATAATTCTGTTCAAGTGGAGTAAATACTGCTTTAATTAAAATGTAAATTAAATATATTGAATAAGCTGTTCTAACAAAATCATTTGCTCTAAAAGTATAAAAAACTATGATAGCTGATAAGATTTGTAAGATTATCATAAATCCTATCTGTTTCCTAAACTTAGCAAATAATGGTACTAATAGTATGCTTGTTCCTAAGGTAACATATCCAGTGACCATTTTAAATGTTCCAAGTTGTAAAGAATCTAATCCCTGGTCATTAAAATATACATCTATAAATTTATTAAGATTAATTGATCCCATAGTAATAAACGCTAAAGCAATTAAAAATATAAATAGTTTAAATTCAATGTTTTTAATCGATTTAAAACTATCAAATATACTAATTTTATTTTTTGTAGGTAAAGGACATTTTCTATCATGAAACAATAAAACTACTAAACCAATATAGAATAAGTTCAATACTGATTGAATTAAGAAAATTTCCTTTTTATTTGTGATATTAAATAAGTTTTGAGTAAAAGAGTTTTCTGCAATAAATCCACCAAAGAAATAACCAATTGATGCACCTAAAGTAACTGCAGCTGCTATATATGCTAAAAATCTAGCTCTATCTTTTAAATCAGTAATTTCAATAAGTTGACTAGTAAATAAAGTAATAGAAGCAACTACTCCAATTCCACTTAGAAATCTAAAGAAAATCATAACATACTGATTTCCACTATAACCAAAACCGAATTGTCCTATACTGTATAACACAAGTCCGATAACTATATATAATTTTTTCTTCCCTCTATCTCCTAATGTTCCCCAGATTGGGCCACCTATCATTAATCCTAAGCTCATTGTCGCAAAGAATACACCGAACATGTAATCTGCTATACCTAAGCTTTTAACAAATTCTGGCGTTACTGGATGTCCCATATTATGAATAATATTCTGAATTAAGAAAAAGAGAACTATAATATAACGATCTTTTTTCATATTTTCACCTTTAACACATGAATTATAACATTAAATTTAATAATCTAAAAGACTTTTGCTTGAACATAATCAAACCATAATAAAAGGCGATATGAAATCGCCTTTTAATTATAAAATGGCGGAGCAAGAGAGATTTGAACTCTCGCGCCGGTTCCCCGACCTACACCCTTAGCAGGGGCGCCTCTTCAGCCGCTTGAGTATTGCTCCAA
>CAZZPD010000037.1:0-12780 GCA_964655885.1 uncultured Candidatus Izemoplasmatales bacterium
TAATGATATTATCGGTGGCGCAAATGCGGTTAAGTAGGAGGAACTTATGGCAAACATAGGAAAAGTTGTACAAGTCACAGGACCAGTTGTTGATGTTGAATTTACAGGTGAAATGCCATCAATTAACAACGCTCTTGAAATAAAAATACCAGCTAAGAAAAACAATGGAAAAGAAATTAATTTAACTTTAGAAGTTTCTTTGTTTTTAGGAGGCGGAGTTCTTCGTACAATCGCAATGGACTCAACAGATGGTTTAAGAAGAGGGATGGAAGTTATAGATACTGGCGGACCTATTAGCGTGCCTGTTGGGAATATAACTTTAAGTAGAATTTTCAATGTTTTAGGGGAACCAATTGATGGACAACCTTTAGAAGGAAAATATGAAACTTCTCCAATTCATAGACTTGCACCAAAAATTGAAGATTTAAACGCAACTACGGAAATTTTAGAAACAGGAATTAAAGTTGTAGATTTATTAGCGCCTTATATTAAAGGTGGTAAAATTGGTTTATTTGGTGGAGCTGGAGTTGGTAAAACAGTTTTAATCCAAGAATTAATTAATAACGTTGCTCAAGAACATGGTGGTATTTCGGTTTTTGCAGGAGTTGGAGAAAGAACCAGAGAAGGAAATGACCTTTATTTTGAAATGAAGGAATCTGGAGTTATTAATAAGACTGCGATGGTGTTTGGTCAAATGAACGAACCACCAGGAGCAAGAATGAGAGTAGGTCTTTCTGGTTTAACAATGGCTGAACATTTTCGTGACAAAGAAAAACAAGATGTTTTACTATTTATTGATAATATTTTTAGATTTACACAAGCTGGTTCTGAAGTATCTGCCTTACTAGGTAGAATGCCTTCAGCTGTTGGTTACCAACCAACATTAGCTACGGATATGGGTAATTTACAAGAAAGAATTACTTCAACAAAATCTGGATCAATTACTTCTATTCAAGCTGTATTTGTTCCAGCGGATGACTATACTGATCCTGCACCAGCAACAACATTTACTCACTTAGATGCTACAACAAACCTTTCAAGAAAGATTGCTGAAGAAGGAATTTACCCAGCAGTTGATCCGCTTGCATCTACATCAAGAGCATTGACTCCGGAAATTGTTGGAGAAGAACATTATCAAGTAGCTAGAGAAGTACAAAGAACATTACAAAGATATAACGATTTACTTGATATTATTGCTATCCTAGGGATGGATGAATTAAGTGATGAAGACAAACAAGTAGTTCATCGTGCAAGAAGAATTAGATTATTCCTATCACAAAATTTCCATGTCGCAGAACAATTTACAGGTCAAAAGGGGAGTTTTGTTAAGGTAAGTGATACAGTAAAAGGGTTCAAAGAAATTTTAGAAGGAAAACACGACAGTTTACCTGAAGATGCATTTAGATTAGTGGGAAGTATTGAAGAAGTAATAAAAAAAGCAAAATCAATGAAATAAAAAGGATAAATTATGAATATTGTTATTGTAACTCCAGATGGTGAACTTTATAACGAAGAAGTAACTTCTGTAATTGTTTCTAGTTCAAACAATGGTGACTATGAAATTTTGAAAGACCATTTACCAATTGTATCAACAATTGATACAGGATATATTAAAATGGTTCATGAAAAAATGGTTTACTATGTAGTAGTCATAAATGGAGTAGTAGAAAATATTAATAATAAAATTACTGTAGTGTCTCAAGACGCTTTTGTAGGTGAGTCTAAAGAGAGTGCTCTAAAAAACTTAAATGATATTAGAGCTGCTAGAACAGAAGAAAACAAAAAAAGAAATGTTGAATTAGCAAAAGCAGAAAGAGAACTAAGAAAACAAATAAAAATGACCGGTGCCGGTCAGTTATAAGGATGAAGTATGAAAGTTAAAAAAAGAGGATTTGAAGTAGTAACAAAATTTAAAGATCAAGAAATTAATCTTCCCAAAAGGAAGACAACGGGTAGTGCTGGATATGATTTTGAGTCAGCAGTTTCAGTTACATTGCCTCCTAAAGAGATAACTTTTGTAACAACTGGTATCAAAGCTTACATGCAAGAAGATGAAGTGTTACAAATGTATCCAAGAAGTAGTTTATGCTTCAAAAGAAATCTTATGAAAGCAAACTCAGTAGGAATTATTGATTCTGATTATTATAATAACCCTGATAATGAAGGGGAAATTATGTTGATACTATATAACTTTGGAGATAAAGAAGTTTTCATTAAAAAAGGGGAGAGAATTGCTCAAGGAATTTTTACTAAATATCTATCAATTGATAATGATAATACAAATATAAGAAGATTAGGTGGTTTTGGTTCTACAGGGAGCTAAGCCTCTTTTTTTTTGCTTTTTTATCATTTTTCTAAAAAATAGCAAAAAAGATATATATTTATACAAAAAAATATTAAATTGGCCTTGTTTTTTTGTTTTTTTCATGATATTATAGTTTCAATCAATAAGAAATACACAAGTTAATCATTAGAAGAGAAAAAGGGGTAAGGAAAATTTCATTTTTTTAAACTACTCCCATTTTTATATTATCAATTAATGATTTATTTTTTGAAAATTTTAAGAAAGCGGTTACATATATTCTATGACCATGCTAGAAATATTAAAGACTAAAAACCCAAATATTGAATTTTATAGTGTAAATGATAAAAAATTTGAGTCGTTTGGCAGAATACTTTATTTGAGTGAGTACAAAGAATTTTTAGAATACTTGAATAATAAAACAGAGGTTCCAATTGAAGGCAACAAATATGTTGCTCATGATGAGGATTTATATAAATCGATAAAAAATCACTCTATATATAATCATGTTTTTGGAAGCATTAGATTACAATACGGGTTTGTTAATGGTCACAATACGAAAATGAATTCATTAGAGTATCATAAATCATCAGAAATCAATATAGCAGCTTCACCTTTAGTCTTACTGCTAGGAAGGGTTTCAGAAATTAAAGATAATCAATATGATGTGAACAAATTAATAGCTTTTTATGTTCCAGAAAATACAGCGATTGAAATATATCCAAACATTTTACATTTTTCACCATGTAAAGTTAAAGAATCAGGATTTAAATGTGGGGTAGTATTACCATATGGTACAAATGTAGATTTTTGTAAAATAGAAAAGCCAGTTTATGATGAAGACTTATATTTACTTAAAACCAATAAATGGTTACTAAATCATAAAGATAATAAAAGATTTGCTGATTTAGGTGCTTATGAAGGATTAATAGGAAAAAATATTGAAATAATATACTAAAGAGGATTGTTATGTTTAAATACGAAGAGAACGAAGCGGAATTAATAGTTACTTACAAAGATGAAATAATTATTAAACATCACAAAAGACATCCAGCTTTCTATCTAGGTACTGGAAATGAAGATATTGAAAGTTACCGCGGCAACTTTAAAATTGAAGATTATATTGAGCAACGCATTGGATTAAGAAAATACGAGATTAATGATAATAAAATAAAATTTTACAGCGAAGAGATTGAATTAATCGTTGAGTTTACCGAAGTAGAAGATAGAGCGAAAATTAGTTTTGAAGCAACTGAAGGCTTTAATCGATTTTGGATGAGAATATATGCAAAAGAGGATGAATCAATATTTGGTTGCGGTGAACAAGCTTCATACTTTAACCTAAGAGGTAGAAATTATCCTTTATGGACATCAGAACCGGGTGTTGGAAGAGATAAGAAATCCTTAACAACATTCTATGCTGATTTAAATGATAGAGCCGGTGGAGATTACTATAATACATATTATCCGGAAACTACATTTGTGTCTTCAAGAAAATATTGGTTGCACGCTGATACATATAGTTATGCAGATTTTAATTTTAAAAGAAAAGATTTTCACGAGTTATTCTTTTGGAGTATACCAAATAATGTTGTTATATCTTTTAAAAATTCTTTTCTTGATGTAGTTGAAGATTTAACTGCTTATACAGGTAGAGTTCCAGAATTACCAGACTTTCTTTTAGATGGCGTTATCTTAGGTGTTCAGGGTGGGCTAGATAAAGTCAAAGGATATTTAAACCAAGCTAGAGAAGCGGGAGTCAAAGTAAGTGGGCTCTGGTGCCAAGATTGGGCAGGAATTAAACATACATCTTTTGGCAAAAGACTTCATTGGAATTGGAAAGTAGATGAAAACTTATATCCAAACCTTAAAGAAGAAATTAAAGAATTGGAAAAAGAAAATGTAGCATTTTTAACATACATTTGTCCTTTCTTATTGGAAAATGAATCATTATTTAATGAAGCAAATATAAATGGATTTTTAGCATTAAACAACAAAGGAGAACCATACAAAGAAGATTTTGGCGAGTTTTTATGTGGTATTGTAGATTTAACCAATCCTGATGCTTTTAATTGGTATAAAAGTAAAATCAAAACGAATATTATTGATTTAGGAATCAAGGGATGGATGGCTGATTTTGGTGAATATTTACCAATTGATTGTGTTTTGCATAACGGTGTTGATGCAAAAGCAATGCACAATGAATGGCCTGTTTTATGGGCTAAATGTAATTATCAAGCAGTTAAAGAATCCGGAAAACTTGGCGAAATATTTTATTTCATGAGAGCGGGCGCACACGGTTCTCAACATTTTGCTACATCATTATGGTGTGGAGACCAATCAGTAAACTGGGAAATCCATGATGGAATTTCATCAGTAATACCATCTTCATTATCCACTGGTATCATTGGTAACCCATATACACATAGCGATATTGGTGGTTATACTAGTTTGCATGGTAATATTAGAACTAAAGAGTTATTTGACAGATGGTTTGAAATGAATGTTTTTACATCAATTATGAGAACTCATGAAGGTAATCGACCAGCTGATAATTTTCAATTTTATAATGATAAAGATACTTTAAAACTAATGGCTAGAATGACTAATGTTAGAAATGATTTAAAACCTTATATAAAGGAAATTATTTCTCAAGGATCAGAATTTGGATATCCAGTGCAACGACCATTATTCATGCATTATGAAAATGATGAAAATACATATTATTTACAATATGAGTATTTGTTTGGTCCTGATTTATATATAAGGCCAGTATTAAAAGAAGGAAGAAAAATACAAAAAGTATATTTACCAAAAGATCAGTGGGTTCATATTTGGACAGGAAAAGAATATTCTGGTAATCAGATTGTTGAAGTAAATTGTCCAATTGGATATCCACCAGTATTTTATAGAAAAGATTCAAAATACGTAGATTTATTTGAACTTATACAAAATAAATATCAAATAAAGGGGGAAGTTTATGAGTGATCAACCTAAAACTGTAAAAACTGAGTCATATAAAGCTTATAAATTTAAACAAAAAATCATTCCTTATCTCTTTCTTACACCTAATTTATTGATTTTTGGTATATTCATTATTTTGCCGGCTTTAATTGGTGTATATTATTCATTCCATGACATTGAATTACTACATATGGATGAATTAACTTATGTAGGGTTTCAAAACTACATTAATCTTTTTAAGGATAAAGAATTTACTTCAGCATTGTTACACACAATATTGTTGGTAATTTTAACTGTACCATTAATTTATGTTATCTCATTATCTTTAGCATTACTTATTGTCAAACCATTAAGAGCTAAGGGGTTATTCAGAGCATCGTATTATTGGCCAGTTATGATTTCAGCATTAGTTGTAGGGGTAATTTGGTATTTCATTGTAAATGGTTCATCAAGTATGTTTAACTCATTTTGGACTAGTCTTGGTTTTGCAGAATCCGATACTTTGGGAGACCCAGTGTTTGCATGGGCAACAGTAATCATAGCTATTGTTTGGTCAAGAGCGGGTTATTATATGATAATTTTTATGGCAGCATTACTAAGTATACCTGTATCTCTTTATGAAGCTGCAGATGTTGATGGCGCTACAAAATGGCAAAAATTTTGGGGAGTTACTTATCCTTCTCTAAGAGCTTCAAGAGTTATGGTTATGATTCTTGTAGTAATGGAAATATTTAAAACTTATCCAATCATTGTTCAATTAACAGCTGGGGGTCCAAATGATAGTACAATGTTTGTTGTGCAAAAAATTTATGAAACAGCTTTTGTTGATGGTGCTAAAGAAATTGGTTATGCAAGTGCAATGTCAATCATCTTATTAATATTTGTAACTATTATTTCAGCAGTTAATTTTGCTGTAAATAAAGGGGGTACAGATTAATGAAAAGAAAAGTGAAATGGCCTAGTTATTTAGTTGCTTTATTAATTTTAGTAATCTTTTTATGGCCAGTTATTTATATAATCTTCTCATCATTTAAAACTTTAAATGAAATCTCGTCTCCAAACCCAACATTTTTCCCTAATAAATGGACATTACAATCGTATATTGATGTATTCCAAAAAGCAAATTTTTTAAGATACATTGGAAACTCATTCTTTGTTGCTACTGCCTCAACTGCTTTAGCAGTAGTTATAAATACAATGGCTGGGTATGCATTATCAAAATATAGATTTAAAGGCGATAAAATTATTTTAATTATTATTTTATCAACAATTATGTTGCCTTTAGAAGTAATTATGGTACCTATTTACAGAGTGTTAACATTCTTTGGAATGACCGATACATATGCTGCACTTATTATTCCTGCAGCAGCAACACCAACAGGTATTTTTCTGATGAGACAATATTTAGTTACAATTCCAGATGACCTAATTGAATCTGCTAGAATTGATGGAGCATCTGAGTGGAAGATATTTACAAGAATTATTGTTCCTAATGCAAAAGCAGCTATCGCTACACTTGCAATATTCTCATTTATGTGGAGATGGAACGATTATATTTGGCCTCTAATTGCAATTACCGATATGAATAAATATACTATGCAATTAGCTATAGCAAACTTAAATGGAGAGTTTAGTATGGATTATAACGGAATTCTAGCATCAGCAACTATTTCAATGGTGCCTATGCTATTTGTGTTCCTAATATTCCAAAGACAGTTTGTTCAAGGGACTGCTCAAACTGGTATGAAAGGTTAAAAATGCTGTGTTCACACAGATTTTAAATAAAATAAAAATATATATAAAGGAGAGAATTATGAAAAAATTAGTTTTATTATTTAGTGTTTTATTCGCATTAGTTGCTTTAACTGGTTGTGGAAAAGGTCCAATGCAATTAGTTTGGTTTAGTGATGGCGTTGAAGGAACTGTTATGCAAGGCCTTCTTGATCAATACGAAGAAGAAACTGGTGTTGAAATCGAATTAGTTTCTGTAGCTTATGATAGTTATGAAGCTAAATTAGCTACTATGATTAGTGGTGGAAATGCACCTGCACTTGCACGTGTTACTGAAGGACATTTAACTAACTATCAAGATGAAGTTATTAGTCTAGAGGGTGTTTATGACACAACAAAATTTGCCAACTTATTCTTTAACGCAGATGGAGATGTAGTTTCATTACCAATGGATGTTACAGCTAATGGTATGTTTGTTAATTTTGATTTATTAGATGAATATGGAGTTAACTATCCTACAGGTGATGATGAAGTTTGGACTTGGGATACATTCTATACAGAAATGTCAAAATTAGACGGTGATGATGTAGCTGCACCTGGTGTTATAGACCATAAAGGACATAGATTTATGCCATTAATTTATCAAGCTGGTGTAACTGTATGGGATACTCCATATACAACTACTAATTTAACTAGTCAAGCTGCAGTTGATGCAACTCAAAGAATTATGGATTATTTTGAAGAAGGTTTCTTTGATATTGATGGTGCTTATGACACTCAAAACTCAGCTTCATTATTTAGAGGCGGGCAATATGGATTCCATATTTCTGGAAACTGGAATGTTGCTGGTTATCAAGATCTAACATTTGATTGGGGTGTATTACCAATGCCTAAAGATGCTAATAGAGCAACAATCTTAGGTGGTAAATCAATGGCTGCATTTGAAGGCTCAGGATATGAACAAGAAGCTAAAGACTTTATAGCTTGGATGGCTCAAGATGCTCATCATGATGCATATTGTGAAGGAGTTCCTTTCTTATCTCCAAGATATGACGCTGTTATTGACTTTGGTGATTATGAAGCTCAATACTCAGTATTCCAAGATGAAATTTCAGCTACAGCTTCTGAATATTCAGAAGACTGGTTCAATCAAATTTTAATAGTTGGTATGTATCCTATTATTAATGATTGGGCACAAGCTGTTGCAACTAATCCTGATGGAAAAACTGCTTTACAACTTTTACAAGAATTAGAAACAGAATTAATAGCTGCTGCTAACGCAGAATAGTTATAAGATATTTAAAAAGTTAATGTGATTTAAACGACGATTAGGTGCCGAATATTTATAGAAAATTTGGCACCTAAAAGTTGTTAAGCTTAAGTTGTTTGTTTAGTTATATAGAGATATAAAGAGAAAGTTGATTAACCAAGCAATTTAAAATAATAGGAGTTTAATATGAAAAAATATGAAGTGCTTTATTGTCCAATTGGAGTGCCTACTTTTCATTTGGAATCAGCAGAAAAAATGTTTAATGACTCAGTCGAGTTATTAAAATCAATAAATAAAGATGTTATTGTACCTGATAATATGTTATTATCTATGGAGGATTTAAAGAGTTTTATCAAAGATAAAAATCCTGATTTAGTAATTATTCAAAATGTTACTTTCGCAAATTCTAGTTACTCAACAGAGATTTATAAAACTTTTGACTCGCAATTTGTTTTATGGACCTTAAGAGAACCGGTTATTGATGGTGGAAGACTTCGTCTGAATTCATTAACAGGTGCTTTTTCAGCAGGTAATGCTTTCTATCAAATGAAAGATAATAACTTGCTTTATATGTTTGGTTCTCCTAATGAAGCAGAAATACAAAGCAGATTAAGTAAAATTATTAAGGCAGCCCAAGTCAAACATGAAATGAAAGGTATGAACCTGCTAATGATAGGCCACACCCCTCAAGGATTTGGGTTTGGTAGAGCATTAGATTTAGATATGGCTAAAAATTTTGGCGTGAACCTTTTAGCGATTGAATCTAGAGAATTAACAAATATTGCTAAAAGTTTAAAGGAAGAAGAAGCTTCTGAAGCAAAACAAATAGCTGATAGCAAAATGGTTGATTTAGATAAAACAAAGAAAAGAAATAGAGTTGATTTTTATAAATTATATCAAGTTTATAAAGATTACATTCAAAAAAATAATATCAAAGCTATCGCTTCAAGATGCTGGCCTGATTTCTTTACAGATTACGGAACACCTGTATGTGGTGTTTTGGGTATGCTTAATGATGAAAAAATAGCTGCAGCATGTGAAGCAGATGCATATGGTGCATTAACAATGCATATAGGAAATCAATTTACAGAAGAATCTGGATACTTTGGAGATCCTGTTTCATTAGATGAAAATGAAAATACGATAACATTCTGGCATTGTGGGACAAGTGCATGTTCATTAGCTAGAAAAGATACAGGAGCTTTAACGGGAGTTCATCCCAATCGACAAATTGGGCCTACAATGGAATTCGGTTTAAAACCAAGCAAAAATGCTACAATTTTTAGAATAGGTAGAAAACCAGATGGTACATTTAGATTTTTGTTAATTAAAGGTGAAATACTTGATAAACCAAAACAGTTCTTTGGAACTAGTATGGTTGTTAAAGTTGAACAAGAAGTAAAACCATTAATCACTAAATTAGTTAAAGATGGTTGGGAACCACACTATGTTGTATTATATGGCAATGCAATAGAAGAGATTGAAATCTTAGCAGAAATGCTTGATATAGAAGTTTGTAAGTATTAGGAGGAAATTATGGAAAAAAGAGCATACTTAGAACAACAAGCTAAAGAAATTAGAAAACATACATTAAGTTGTATTGGAAAATTAGGGGTAGGACATGTTGGAGGAAGTTTATCAATAGCTGACGTATTATCAGTTTTATATTTTGACCAAATGAATATTGATCCTAAAAATCCTGCTAAACCTGATAGAGATAGATTTGTATTATCTAAAGGTCATGGTGGACCAGCAGTTTATGCATCACTAGCATTAAAAGGGTATATACCAATGGATCAACTTTGTACACTTAACCAACCAAATACAGATTTACCAAGTCATACAGATAAAAATAGAACTACTGGAGTAGATATGACTACAGGTTCATTAGGACAAGGTTTTTCTGCAGCAATTGGTATGGCAACAGCAATTAAAATTGATGATGCACCATATTATGTTTATGCAATTATTGGAGATGGAGAAAGTCAAGAAGGTCAAATTTGGGAAGCAGCTATGTTTGGTGGCAGCCACAAATTAGATCATATGATTGCTTTTACTGATTATAATAAAATGCAAATTGATGGAACTATCGAAGAAATAAATGGACTTGATCCATTAGACAAAAAATGGGAAGCATTCAATTGGCACGTTCAATCAATTGATGGACATGATGTTTTGGCTATTAGAGATGCAATTGTAGAAGCTAAAAAAGTTACTGGAAAACCATCTATGATTATTTTAAATACAATCAAAGGTAAAGGCGCAGAGTTTGCTGAAGGTAAAGTTGGATCACACAATATGCCAGTTACTGAAGATATGGCAAAAGAAGCTATTGAAAGGTTAGGTTAAGAATATGGAATTAAAAAATAAAAACCTTAGAGATATCTATGTAGATTTATTATTAGAAGAAGCAGAAAAGAATCCTAACGTTGTTATTGTAGAAGCGGATTTATCGTCTGCACTAGCATCAAAAAGATTCTTCCAAAAATATCCTAATAGAGCAATTAATGTTGGTGTTGCAGAAGCTAATATGATAGGTGTAGCTGCAGGACTTGCTAATATGGGTAAATTACCATTTACACATACATTTACACCATTTGCAACAAGAAGAGTTATGGATCAAGTTACTTTATCAGTTGCTTATTCTCAACTTAATGTTAAAATGGTTGGTTCAGATCCAGGAGTTATGGCTCAACTAAATGGTGGAACTCATATGTCTTTAGAAGATATAGCAGTTATGAGAGCTATCCCTACTATGACAGTTGTAGAACCAGTTGACGGAGTTCAACTAGTATCATTATTCCCACAAATCGTTAAACATAATGGACCAGTTTATATTCGATTAATGAGAAAAGGAAATGATAATGTTTATGATGAAGGTGAAACATTTGAATTAGGGAAAGCTAAAGTGATTAAAGAAGGTAAAGATGTTACTATCTTCTGTAGTGGTATTGAAGTTAAAGAATCAGTTGAAGCTGAAAAACTATTAGCTAAAGAAGGCATTTCTGCCTCAGTAGTTAATATACATACAATTAAACCTTTAGATGTTGAAACCGTAGTTCAAGAAGCACAAAGAACAGGAGCTGTTGTTACAGCTGAAAATCATAATATAATTAATGGGTTAGGAAGTGCAGTTGCTGAAGCTTTAGTTGAAAACTACCCAGTTGTTATGGAACGTGTGGGAACAAGAGATCATTTTGGTGAAGTAGGGTTACAAGATTTCTTGATGGAAAAATACGGATTAAAAGCACATCATATTGTTGATGCTGTTAAAAAAGTATTGATAAGAAAAAACAAATAGAGGTATATAAAATGGGAAAATTATTTTTAGGATCTGACAAATCAGGATTCAAATTAAAAGAAGCAATTAAAGCATATTTGATAGAAAACAAATATGACTTTGATGATATAGGTACACTAGAAGAAGAAAATGCATATCCATATTATGAAGTAGCTGAAAAAGGCGCAAAAGCTTTACAAAGAGGAGAATATGAAAGAGGTATTCTAATCTGTGGCACAGGTATGGGAATGAGTATTGTAGCTAACAAACATGAAGGCGTTCATGGAGCAGCTTGTGAATCAGTATATGCAGCTGAAAAATGTCGTGCAATTAATGATGCAAATGTATTATGTATGGGAGGTTGGTTAATAGGTCCTATTATGGGTGTAGCTATGACTGAAACTTTCTTAAATACAGAATTTACTCAAAACTTAGAGGATTGGCGTGCTGCTAACTTAAGAAGATTTAAAGTCGCTGTGCTTGAAATTGAGAAAAAAAGTTTTAATAAATAATTAAGAGGAGTTTATCAAAATGTTAATTCCGATTATATCCTTACTTTCACTAGTAATTGCAATAGCAATAGGCTTTTGGAAGAACATAAATGTTGGTTTAATCGCAATTGTATTTGCATTTATCCTAGGTTTTTATGTAGGGGACATTCCCGTTAATACAATTATGAGCTTTTGGCCAATCAAATTATTTTTAACAACTTTTGGGATTACATTGTTATTTAGTATTGCTAAATTAAATGGAACTCTTGAAAAAATATCAAAAACAATCATCTACCAAAGTCGCGGAAGAAAAGTGTTAATACCTATAATATTTTATTTTTTAGCTGTATTAATCGCTTCTGTAGGACCTGGTAATATTTCAACAAGCGCATTATTATTGCCTATTGGCTTAGCAATAGGATTTAGAACTAAAATCTCATCTTTAATGATGAGTACATTAATCATTTTAGGATCTATTGCTGGTGGATTAAGCCCTTTAGCACCTAATGGTATTGTAGCTTTAGACTTAGCGCTTGAAAATGGTGTTGGGGACTTAGGTTTTAGAATTTACATAATGAATGTTATTTCAATGACGCTATTCTCTGGAATTTTCTTTATTGTACTAGGTGGATTAAAATTAAGAGGAGATCATATTGAAATAGAAAAAGCTGGTAAATTTGATAATCACCAAATATTAACTTTGATTTCTGTATTTGTACTTGTTATTTGGGTTATAGTTGGT
>CAZZPD010000038.1:0-2222 GCA_964655885.1 uncultured Candidatus Izemoplasmatales bacterium
AGAAATAATGAAAAGAAATATATCTAAGATAACTACAATTTTTCTTTTATTAATTGTGTTTCTAATTACAGGATTAACCCTTGTTAAAGCTAATTCTGGTCCACCTACAAATGTCCAAATTGAAGTAGTTAATCATGAAAATGAATTTGAATTTGATTTGCTTGTTAACATTAATACGGATTTAAACCAAAGTATGATAGATGAAGTTCTGATTGAAATTGCTGATGGTGATTTTGAATATATAACCAGAGATACTGAATTTCTTATATTTTTATCAACATACCAAGATTCTGAAGGGTTTGTATCGAATCTATTATATGGGGATCCTGATTATTACTATACAAATAATCATAATGACTCATTCTTTGCGACAATGTATCTAAATGTTCCTTTAGAATTCAAAATTTTACTCTACACAAATACTGAAGCAATAATTACATCTGAGTTGATCACAATGAGTCAATATGATTATCGATTAACATATGATTTAACTGGCGTTGATATGGATGTTACTCAAGATAGTGTGGGGGTAATTACAGGATACAATGGTAATCCTTGGCTTAATTTCACAACGTGGTTTAATTTTCTACTAAGATTGATTACAACTTTAGCTATTGAGATAGGTGTATTATATCTATTTGGTTTTAGGAAAAAATCAACATATATTCGTGTTGGAATATTAAATGTGATATCACAGATACTATTAAATATCGCTCTAATTTCTGCATTTTATAACAATCCTAGTGGTAATGGATATAACTATTTATTTAACTTGATAATCGGTGAATTTTTTGTATTTACATTAGAAGCGATTATAGTTTCCATTGTTGTTAAAGAGCATAAAATATTCAGAAGAATTGGGTATTCGTTTATAGCAAATGCTGCTTCGTTATTCATAGGATTAATGCTTGCAAGTGTTTTATCGTTTGTCATATAGTATATATTTAATTGTATGAAACGAATGAAAACCACAAGTCTGCAAAATTAAGATTGACTCAAAAACAATTATATTATTAATAATAAATAAACTAATTAACTAGTTTACATGGAAATTTCTCTATGATATACTGTATTAAAGAAAAAAATCATCAGCGGGGTGAAAAATGATAAAAAAACTAAATGTATTTTGTATGATTTTTGCAGGGATATCTTTTATTCTTTTAATTATTATGTCCATTAATGCTATAATCGATAGTCAAGCGGTTGATATGCTATCTGCAGTAGTTGTTCAAATTGCTTTAGCTGCGTTTTTTTTAGCATCTTTTATAGGAGTAATTTTAACAACAAAAGACAAGTAATTTTAAACAGTTATATCGTTTACACGAAACAACTAAAAATCAGTAGGTCTTAGGTGATTTAAAATATAAGAAAAAGGTGATTTTATGACAAGAATGAAATTTTTGAAAATATCTATTATAGTTAACATTATTTCGGGCTTATTATTTGGAATTCTTTGGTTTTCTGAATCAGACTCGTTATTTATGATTAGGACTAGCATTGTATTATTTGTTGTATCATATATAAGCCTGTTTGCATTAATTTATAGTTTACTAGATTATAAGTAACTCCTACATTTTGGGTCTCAAACACAATTTGTATAATCACAAAAAAGAAGTTAAATTAACTTCTAATGTTGCATGAAACTACTGAAAATTTAAGTATCAAGCATTCAAATCTGTCAAAAATTTATATATATAAAAAAAGCCATTTTTGGGTGTTAAACCATAAAAGGCTTTTTATTTTTATAATTGTTTATTTTAATTATCAATATAGTTATTCCAAGATATTAGTTTCATAATAACTAACTAAATTAGCTATCAATTGATTTAACATTGCTTGCATAGCTATTTCAGTATTTGTACCAGTTACATCATACTCATAAGAAGCTAAACTCATAATGGGAGACTGATCAAAGCCATTGAATGCTAGCCAACCATCTAAGTATTGATCTGTGTTTGTATAAGTTACAGAAGTATCATATTGAAAGTCCCAGTAACATTGAATTGTCATAGATTCTGTTCCATTTGTAGCTATGATATCGAAAATTTTGATTACACTATCATATAAATCTAGAAAAGCTATTGATACTGACATTCCATCGTTGAAAGTTAGTTCTAATCGATAAGTTGTTTCATCATTATAATCTGATCCGTCTCCACAAACTCCTTGTTCACCCATAATACGAAAATAATTCATGATATCTCCATCTTTTATATATTCTG
>CAZZPD010000038.1:2322-12515 GCA_964655885.1 uncultured Candidatus Izemoplasmatales bacterium
TAAATAGGATTTACAACCATAAATATAATTGCATGTTTATTGAAAATGATTGCTAAATATATTTAATTTAATTATTATGATATAATTATTTTAACTAATACTTTTTAAATAATTTGATTTGTAAAAGGAGAAAATATGAAACGATATCTTATGATATTATTTAGTTTCTTATGTTTATTACCTCTTTCGAATTGCAGATCATTGTATCGAGTATATAATGATGAAGAATTAGAAGCAATGGCAATAAACGATTACGGATTTTCATCTGTTTTATTTTTTAAAATTGTTGACTCAGATACCGCAGTCGAACTAACTGGAGAAGCATATAATAATTCAGGAATTATCTATGGTATAAAAAATGGTCAATATCAAATGTTATTTGTTCCTAAATCAATGTCAAAGGAAGTATTTAATGTTGATTATTCTCCAATATATAATGTGCTAGAAATATATCAAATATTGAATAGTTTAGAGGATGATTCAGGTAGCAAGCTATTTAATGACCCTTCTGGAGATTTCGGAGGATTAAGTATTAGTGTATCACCTTATGAAGATGTTCTAAATCATAATCCAAGCATTATGTTTGATTGTCCTTTGTTTTTTATAGTTACAACCGATGAAATGACATTTTATATTTCTAGTGTACAGGGAACATATTATGTATTTGATCAAGAATACAATCAAATAAACGAGTTGAGCGATTAAAGGAGTTAACTGATGTTTAGAGAATTAAGAAGAATAGATAAAAAAATGGATACATTAACAACCATGGAAATTTTAAAAAATAGCGATGTGGGTGTTCTATCAACAATAGGAGAAGATGGGTATCCATATGGGGTTGCGTTAAATTATATATATTATAAAGATAAAATCTATTTTCATTGTGCTAAAGAAGGACATAAACTTGATAATATTGAATATAACAACAAAGTTTCTTTTACTGTTTATAAAGATGTTCATGTAATTGGTGAAGCATTAACAACTCACTATAAATCGGTAGTTGTTTTTGGTAAAGCAAGAATCATAGAATCAAACCAAGAAGTATTAATGCTTTTAATAAATAAGTATGCAAGTATTGATAGTGAAATAGCAAAAAAAATGATAGAAAAAGAAATAAATATAACGGGACTTGTAGAAATTGAGATTCATTATATATCAGGTAAAATAGGAATTAAGTAATTAAGTAATTAAGGATTTAAATAGTATCAATAAAGCCATTTTATGGCTTTTATTTTGAAAAAATAACAGAAATTAAAATTAGAGTCTTCTTATTAGGAAATTAAAATGATATAATCAATATAAAAATAAATATGGAGGAAAACATGTTTTTAGTCATAGATATTATCTCAGCAGCCACTTTTGGTATATTAGCTATTTCAGCGATTGCATCAACTTATTTGTTCTATAATTCAAAAAATAAGGAAAGAGAAAAAGAAACTTTTGATTATATTGATGATAAATTTAATGATTTCTTACAAATATGTTTAGATAAGCCATACCTCGATATATTTGATACTGCAGATGAGAAGAAATCTGAGTTAAATGAAACTCAAAAAAAAGAAGAAAAAATTGCATTTGCTTATCTAATGAGTATTTTTGAAAGAGTTTATATCTTTTATGTTGAAAATCGTAGAAGTTGTGATTATGATCAATTTGTTAATTGGACAAAAACAATAAAAGAATATTTCAGAAGAGAAAATTTTAGAAACGCTTGGAAAGAAAATGGATATGGATGGGATTCAGGATATATCAAATTTATGGACAGCTTATATCTAAAGATAGAAGATGAAATTAGACTTGAAGAAATTAACTCTAATACAGAAATAAAAGAATGGTATGAAGAATATAAAAATCATTTTGTAGAAGACAGAAACAACGATACTCAAAAACAAATATATAATTATTTAGACAGAGAAAAAAAGTATTCTTATACTTTTTATAAAATAAATAATAGTCAAGATAAAATGATTGGGGGATTCTTAGTTCAACATATCAATAACTGCGTTTTTATATTATATATTTTTATTAGTAAAAATCACAGAAATAAAGGGTATGGTAGTTTAGCTTTAAGAGCGTTAAGAAATAAATATGATGAAAAAGTATTTTTCTTAGCTGAAGTAGAACATAGAAACAAAAAAACCAAACCATGGTGGTTAGATCAAATGTTTGAAGAAGTGGATATGAAATATTTCACACCCGAAGTTAATACAGAAACCTTTAAAGAAAAAGAATCGCATAACGAGAATGATTTAATGATATTTTACAGTAGAGCAATTATGCCAAAAGAATTGAAAAAAGTTATTGAAATATATTTTAGAACTTCATTTGTACAAAAATCTAATATTTCAGTAAAAGATTTTAAATCGGTCAAAAACAACAACAATCAGTTAGATAAAATGATTCATATGATTGAAACAAAAATACAATAACTTTATAGTTTGTTAAATTTAATAATAAATGTTATGATTATAAATGTATTTAAATCATAAATAGATTTAGTCAGATAAAATCTTATTAAGAGGTATTAATTTATGGAAAAGAAAAATAGAAAATCGGGAATCAAATCGATTATTAGAAAACTTTTATTATTTATCGGTATAGCAGGAATAATAATCGTTCCAATATTAGTGTTCAATCCAAGAGCTTCTTTGGAAGGTAAGGTTACAGCTAAGTATTCTAATAGTATTATGATAGAAGTTACCAACGATTCTAGTCATAACGGAAGATATATGATTACTGTTACTGAAGATACAAAAATTTATAATTCTTATGGGGATAGAGTAACTATTAATGATATTTTTGTTAACGATCCTGTAGAAATTGTTTATGATGGTGATATTTTAGAGTCAAACCCAGCTCAGATTCACGTTTGTTATAAAATTAAGATAAAATAGAAAAAACACTAACTTTTTAAAGGTTAGTGTTATTTTTTTTCAAATGGATATATTAAACCAATTTTGTTTCTAACTTGATCCATTATCTTTAGAGTTTTCATTGACAATGTATGATTAGCAATAGAGTTTTCTATTTTGTTTTTTTTAATTGTATTAACAAAAGATCTAATCTGATGGACAAAGCCTTCACCTTCATAAGGAATATTATATTCTTTGTCATTTATATAAAATTTATTTGATCTAGAGAAATCTTGTATTTTAATTTTTACATTATCATAGATTAATGATGCATTGTTATCGAAATGTTCTCCAATGCTTGATTTTATATTCGTTATAGAATTGTTAGCATCAGTTATTTTTATATAGGTAGTTTTATCAACGCCAGTAGAAGTTAATTCAGCTTTTGCATCAATATATTTGATATCGACAGTATTAATTAAATTATAAAAACTAACTGGATATACTCCCATATCTAGTAAGCTTCCACCCGCTAGATTTGGATTTAAAAGTCTTCTTTCCTTGGGATAATTATCAATGAGAGCATATCCAAACGATATATTAGCTTCTATTAATTTTCCCAGATTATTATCTTCAATATATTTCTTAATATAAATTGTAGATGGAAGAAAGTATGTCCACATAGCTTCCATTAATAAAACATTATTTTTTTTAGCGACTTTAATCATCTCTTTTAATTGTGTTTGATTTACCGCTATTGGTTTTTCAACTAATACGTGCTTTTTGTGGTTCAAAAATAGAATAGCTTGTTCATAATGAAAACTATGAGGGGTTGCTATATATACAGCATCGATTTCATTGCTATTTGCTAAATCTATATAATTTGAATATGTATAAGGAACCAGATATTGGTCCTTATATTTTTCTGCTTGTTCTTTTGTTCTAGCAGAAACAGCGACAAGTTTTGCTTCTTCGACGAATTTAATATCTCTAGCAAATTTTTTTGCAATTCCACCACAACCAACAATACCAAACCTAACCATTAGAAATCCACATTGTCAAATTCAGGGAATATTTTTCTAGCCGCATTAAGTTTTCTAATAGTTTTCATATCTTCTTCATCTAATTCAAAATCAAACACATTAAAGTTTTGAAGTATTCTTGAAGGAGTAACGCTTTTAGGGATAACAACGATTTCTCTTTGGACAAACCATCTAATGACAATTTGTGGAATAGATTTATTATGTTTTTTTGCAATAAGATTTAGTGTTTCATTCTCTAATGTTTCTTTAATATTATGACTAAATAATGGTGCATATGCTTCTAATTGGATTCCATTATTTATACAATATTCCTGTAACTTATGATTTTGTAAAAACACATGGGTTTCAACTTGGTTTACCATTGGTTTGATTTTAACATGATCAATTAAGTGTTGTAAATGATGTATATTATAATTACATACACCAATTGCTTTTACTTTACCCTGCATATATAAGGTTTCTAATGCTTTATATGTAGATAAAGATTTATCATATCCTTTAAACCAATGAATCAAATACAAATCAACATATTCTAAACCTAATTTGTTTAAAGAAACATCAAATGCCTTTAGTGTTTCTTCATAGCCTTGATCACTATTCCAAACCTTTGTAGTAATAAATAAATCCTCTCTCTTAACTTTAGAATCATTTATTGCTTTTCCTACAGCTTCTTCATTTCTATAAATGGCGGCTGTATCAATATGTCTATAACCAGCTTCAATAGCTACTTTGACTGCGATATATGCCTCTTCTGGTTTGCTTCTAAACGTACCTAAACCAATAATGGGCATATCTATATTATTATATAATTTCATATAATCACCTCATTTTAATTATATCACTTAATATAAGATATATCGATTAAAGCGACTTAAAAAAAGGAATACGTTTCAACTCAAGTAATATTTTAATAAGAGAGGAGATTTACTATGAAAAAGAAGTTTATATTTACTAGTTTTTTGTTATTTGGTATTGCTTTTATGAGCTTTATAAATATTTATGCTTATTCACCGCATTATTTACCGGGAGGAAAAAATTATCTAACAATAGATAACTTTATGGAAGAAGATACTGATTATGTTACAATTGATCCTTTTTTAGTAAAAACATATACAGATTATGTTTTGACAATCCCTCAAGGTTATGCTGATCAAATGTGGAATCCTATAACGATTTACTATTATGAAGATGATTTGATATCGGATTCGATTATAATTGACTTTGATGATATGACCCACGTTTACCAAGATAGTGACAATTGGTTTTATTACAGTTTTAAAACACCAGCAAACACTAATTATTTAGGTATCTCATTCGATAACACATATGGTTACTTTACTTTGGAGGGTTTTGATTATTTTCAGTTAGAAGAAGGGCTTGTATTTAGCGGTTATGAAGATTATATTCAAGGAACTATAATTGACACTTCCGCACCATATTTTCAAAATGCAAACACAATTATATCTTATTATGATTCGCCTATAACTACAGCTGAAATTCAATCTGCTTTACAAGCCTATGATGATATCGATGGTGATGTATCAGCTAATATTACTCTTGTAACTGATAATTATACGATAAATAATGATGTTCTAGGTACTTACAATATAATTTTTGAAGTTACAGACTCTAGCAATAATACTTCGCAAATATCAATTGATGTGGAAGTTGTGGATGTGTTAAAACCGATTTTTACTGAACTTGAGACAATACAGGCAGTTTATCCAAATGTTTACACTTCTCAGGATATATTAAATTTATTATCTGCAAGCGACAATTATGATGGAGATATATCTAGCAATATAGTTATGATTTCTGACGGATATACTGCTAATTCAAATATAGTGGGTACTTATCAAATGGAATTTGAAGTAAGCGATTCAAGTGGTAATACTCAGAACTACATTCAGGAGATTCAAGTAGTAGATAACGAAGGACCTATAATTTCAGGAATAACAACAATATCAATTGGTTATGATACCGCGGTTTCAATCGATAGCGTAGCAAACAATTTGATTTATAATGACAACTATGATTTAACAGAAACACTTTCTATAGTTTTGGAAAGTGATAATTATAGTGCTAATAGCAGTGTTATTGGAAATTATGAAATGAGCTTTTCAGTAACTGATTCATCTGGAAACAAAACAACACAAATAGTTACTATTTCTGTGGTGGATCAAATGGGACCTGTTGTATATTTTAATTCAGCTATCATTCAAACCTATAATGATACAGTAATGGCTTTACCAGATTTTGTTCAGTTACTGAAAGCTACAAATGAAATTGATAGAACAAAAGACTACTACGTTACTATTAAATATGATTCATATACTAAGAATGCTAAAAACCCAGGGACATATCATTTATCATTAAATCTAACCGACAATATCGGCGAAAATATTACTAAGGATTTTGAAATAAGAGTTATTGAAAAACCATATGACTATGTTGAAGCGGGAGAAACAACAATTAATACACCTATTTATCAAGAATATAAAGAATATTTTATTGGTGGAGTCGGAGTATTTATATTGATTATATCTAATGTTGCATGGTTAGTAATCTTTAAGAAAAAGAAATAGATAATTTTGAATATTTAGAATAGAAAATCACTGTTAATGTGGTTTTTTATTTTTTTAAATTGTCATATGTTTTTAAAGGCCATTTTGCTAATTTTCTATATATATTTGAAAGCGTTTTTGACTAAAAAAAGGTCTTTTTATTTATAACATTTATGTTATAATAAGTATGCCAAAATAGTATTAATTAAGAAAGGGGATATAGATTGTGGGAGCAAAAATAGAAATTACTGAAGAAAAATTAAACATGTTGTATGCAGCGATGGAAAAGAATAAATCACAACCGGGTCCATTAATGCCTACATTACATGCGGCACAAAATATATTTGGATGCATACCATTACCAATACAAAAAATAATCTCAAGTGAATTAGATGTTAGTATTGCAAGAATTAATGGTGTTGTAACATTTTATGGTCATTTTTCAATTGAACCTAAAGGCAAGAATGTAATTAGTATTTGTCTCGGAACAGCTTGCTACGTTAAAGGTTCTCAAGGAATATTAGATGCTTTTTCACACGATTTACATATCGGCGTGGGAGAAACATCGAAAGATGGGCAATTTACCTTAGAAGCAACAAGATGTATCGGAGCTTGTGGGTTAGCACCAATCTTTACAGTTAATGATGAAATTTATGCAAACGGATCAGTACAATTAGTTAAGAAAGTTATACAAAAATACAAAAATTAAATAGGAGGAAAGTATGAAGACGCTAGAAGAACTTAAAAAGTTGCGTGAAGAGTCATATAAGAAAATGTATATGCGCGGAATGACTCAAGGCATAAGAGTTCAAGTAGGGTACGGTACTTGTGGTATAGCTGCCGGAGCTAAACCAGTGTATGATACATTTGTATCTGAAGTAGAGTCCCTAAAATTAAATAACGTTGAAGTTACTAAAGTTGGTTGTATGGGCGAATGCGCATTCGAACCAATTGTTGAAATAGTTGAGTCAAATGGATCTAAAACAATTTATTGCCTTGTTACTGATCGAATTGCTTCTGAAATAGTAGAAGAACACATTGTGAAAGGTAATCGTATCGATAAGTATTTGTTATCGAAGATTAAAAGGTAATAGGCAATGTTAGATAAAATGCATATTTTAATTTGTGGCGGGCCTGAATGTAGAAATTCAAAATCTAAGCAAATCAGAGATAAGTTTAATGAAGAAATTAAGAGACTTAACTTAGGCGATGATATTAAAACAATTTTAACAGGATGTTTTGGACTGTGTGCTTTAGGGCCACATGTTTTAATATATCCTGGTGAGAAATTATATTCAGGAATAACATTAGATGATATTCCTGAAATAGTAGAACAACATATAGCAAAAGGAAAACCAGTTGAAAGACTGTTATTTAAAGGTGTTTTTGATAGAACAAAATTTAAAAACAGATCTGAACTTACATTTTTTGCTAAACAAGAAAGAGTAGCGCTACGAAACTGTGGTATTATCAACCCGCTTGATATTAATGAATATATAGCTAGAGATGGGTATGAAGCTCTAGGGAAAGTTGTTACTGAATTAACTCCACAAGAGACCATAGATGAAATGAAAAAATCAGGACTAAGAGGTCGTGGAGGAGGAGGATTCCCAACCGGGTTAAAATGGGAATTTGCTAGTAAATCAGTTAGTGATCAAAAATATGTTATTTGTAACGCCGATGAAGGAGATCCAGGAGCTTTTATGGATAGAGCTGTACTTGAAGGAGACCCTCATTCAGTTTTAGAAGCAATGGCTATTTGTGGATATGCAATTGGTGCCAATACAGGGTATATCTATATTAGAGCTGAGTATCCAGTAGCTGTTGAAAGATTACAAATAGCGATTGATCAAGCAAGAGAATTAGAGTTATTAGGTAAAAACATTTTTAACTCTGGATTTGATTTTGATATCGAAATCAGATTAGGTGCAGGTGCATTTGTTTGTGGTGAAGAAACAGCT
This sequence comes from uncultured Candidatus Izemoplasmatales bacterium, assembly GCA_964655885.1. GTDB lineage: Bacteria > Bacillota_I > Bacilli_A > Izemoplasmatales > Hujiaoplasmataceae > 4572-104. Next base: position 10,743 of record CAZZPD010000038.1, read on the forward strand.
TTAATCGCTTCAATAGAAGGCGAAAGAGGTATGCCAAGAAAGAAACCACCTTATCCAGCTGTTAAAGGTTTATTTGGGCAACCAACAAACGTTAATAACGTTGAAACATTTGCGAATGTTCCACCTATTTTCTTAAAAGGAAGCGACTGGTTTAGAAGTATTGGTACTGAAAAATCTCCAGGAACTAAAGTATTTGCTTTAGGTGGAAAAATCGCTAATACAGGATTATTAGAAGTTCCAATGGGAACTACTTTAAGAGAAGTAATTTATGAAATTGGTGGAGGAATCCCTAACAAAAGAAAATTCAAAGCTGCTCAGACTGGTGGACCATCTGGTGGTTGTATTACAGAAGAATCTTTAGATACACCAATTGATTTTGATAATTTAGTAAAACTAGGCTCAATGATGGGTTCTGGTGGTATGATCGTTATGGATGAAGATAACTGTATGGTTGATGTTGCTAGATTCTATTTAGAATTTACAGTAGAAGAATCATGCGGAAAATGTACTCCATGTCGAGAAGGAACAAAAAGAATGTTAGATATTCTTAATAGAATTTGTGAGGGAAATGGAACTCTAGAAGATTTAGATGTTCTTGAAAGACTTGCAAATATGATTAAGGATTCTTCATTGTGTGGTTTAGGGCAAACAGCACCTAACCCAGTTTTATCAACTTTAAAACATTTTAGAGACGAATACGAAGCACATGTAATAGATAAAGTATGTCCTGCAGGAGTTTGTTCTAACTTAACAAAATATCTTGTATTAGATAATTGTATTGGATGTACAAAATGTGCTAGAAACTGTCCTGTAGATGCTATTACTGGTAAAGTAAAAGAAAAACATTATATTAACACTGATATATGTATTAGTTGTGGTGCTTGTAAAGCAGCGTGTCCAGTAAATGCTATCTCAACAAAACCAGAAGATTGGGAGGCATATAATGGCTAATTTAGTAAATCTTACCATAGATGGTAAAAAAGTAAGTGCACCTAGTGATTACACAATTATGAAAGCCGCTGATTCTATTGGAATTAGTATTCCACGTTTATGTTTCCTTGAAGGGATTCATGAAGAATCAAATTGCCGTGTTTGTGTGGTTAAAGTAGAAGGTCAAAATGGATTAAAAACATCATGCTCTACAAAAGTTACTGAAGGTATGGTAGTTAATACTGATACAAAAGAAGTATTTGAAGCAGTATCATTTAACTTAGAATTACTTGCTGGTAATCATAAATTTGAATGTTGGAAATGTTCAAGAGAAAACTCTTGTGAATTTCTTGATTTATTAAGAAGATTCAATGTTGATAATGATTTTTCTGATAATAAAAAATTTGATATAAAAGAAATCATAAGAAATGAAACAAGTGATGCAATGGTATTAGACTCTAGTAAATGTGTTTTATGTGGAAGATGTGTTTCAGCTTGTGAAAAACTATCTGGATTGGGGATTTTAAACTTTAGCAATCGTGGTTCAAAAACTTATATTGGACCTGCTCAATTTCATAATCTAGAAGATGCTGGTTGTATTTACTGCGGTAAATGTATCCAAGCGTGTCCAACTGGAGCTATCAGAGAAAAAGATGAAATTAAAGTTTTAGAAAGAGCATTAAGAGATAAATCAAAAACGATCGTAGTTCAAGTTGCTCCTTCAATTAGAGCAGCTCTAGGTGAAGAGTTTGGATATAAAATTGGTACAAATGTAGAAGGTCAAATGTTTGCTGCTCTTAAAGAATTAGGAATTCATGAAATTATGGATACTAACTTTACAGC
>CAZZPD010000039.1:0-12477 GCA_964655885.1 uncultured Candidatus Izemoplasmatales bacterium
TAATTCTAATTGCAGTAACGATATCATCTTGTTGATGTGCATGAATTTTAACAGGAAAACCGTCAAACACTCTAGCTAATGAACTCATTTTAGCATTGTAATCAGGTTTCTTAACATCTTTGATTTCAGGTTGTCTTTCGTTATATTCATCTAGTTTTTCTTTATATTCTTTTGCTTTAGTTAAAGCTTCTCTAATTAAAGCAGCTGAGGCCATTCTTGTAGATGGAGCTTGGGTTCTATGTCCATATACTCTTTTAGGATTTTCTCCTAAAGCCATTTTCATAGATGATTCTTTAACAACAATCATATCATCCATTGTTTTTCCATAAGTTTTCATAACACAGAATGTTCCACCGATTAAGTTTCCACTTCCAGGTCCTGTACAAACTGTTGTAACACCAGATTCCAAAGATTCTTGAAAAGCTACATCTTGTGGTTTGATGGCATCAATCGCTCTCATTTCTGGCGTAATAGGTGAAGTCATTTCATTTCCATCTGCACCTTCAAATCCTATTGCTTCTTCAAAGATACCTATATGACAGTGTGGATCAACTATCCCAGGAGTTACAAAATTCTTCTTAGCATCAATTACTTTTGCTTTAGGGTAATCTGATTCTTTAATTTTACCAATTTTTGCAAATTTTCCATCTTTAATTAATATATCAGTTATTTCATAATTGATTTTAGCCATACTAATTAAATTAGCGTTTTTAATTAAATACATTATCTTTCTCCTATTCTTTTTACTATATTTATAAATATTTTAGTTCCATTAATTAATGCTGCTTCATTCACTTCAAATTTCGGATGATGAACTGGATAATTATATTTGTCTTTAAAACCAATTCCTAGCCAAGCAATTGCACCTTTAGATAGATTGATATATCTTGAGAAATCCTCGGCTCCCATAGATGGAACATCTAATTTAATAACATTCCCTTTACCCAATATCTCTTTAGCTACATCTGCTAACGTATTAGCTTGTTCTAATGTATTAATTGTAGGATCATACTCTCTTATATATTCTAATTCGTATTCTCCCCCATTAGCAATTGCTATGCTTTTTGCTAAGTTTGTTAATTCTTTTTCGAATAATTGTCTTGTTTCTTCAGCAAATGTTCTTACTGTCCCTAATAAACATGCTTCATTTGGAATAATATTATGTGTTGTTCCTGATCTTACCTTACAGATCGAAATTACTCCTTTTTTAAGTGGGTCTAATTTTCTTGATACAATTGATTGTGCTTGGGTTATGAATTGGGCTTGCATTAGAATAGGATCTATTCCTAAATGTGGGTAAGCCGCATGAGTTCCTTTACCGATGAATTTGATTTTTATTGTATCAGCTGAAGCTAATGCTTCTTTTTCATTATAAGATAATTGGCCTGCATTAATATTTGATGAAACATGGAGCGCATAGAATTCTTCTACGTCATCTAAAATACCGTTATGTACGATACCTAAAGCTCCACCAGGGTTAGGCCCTTCTTCAGCTTCTTGAAAAATAAACTTTACAGTTCCCTTCCATTCATTTAGATTTTCACTTAAATATTTAGCAGTTCCTAACAACATGCCGGTATGGCAATCATGTCCACAAGCATGCATAGCTCCATTATTTTTTGATTTAAACTCTAGGTTGGTTTCCTCTTGTAGAGGTAATGCATCAAAATCAGCTCTTAAACCTATAATTGGCCCTTTACCATTTTCGATAACTCCAACAATCGAGTTCTTACCAATATGTGGAAAGAAATTTATTTTGAGTTTTTTTAATTCATCTCTTAAATGATCATGAGTCTTAACACATGCAAATCCTATTTCTGGATTTTCGTGTAGATGCCTTCTGTGCTTAATTATATATTTTTCTAACTCTTTAAGATTATTCATTAGATTCTCCTTTTTTATTCTTAAATTCAGTTTTACTGATTAACTTAGTTGTAAAGAATCCAGCTACTACAGCCACAGCACCACCTAAGACAGAAAAAATATTATTACCAATATAAGTAAATAAATTCTGATAAATAGGAATTTGAGATTCAAATTCAACTGCTGTACCTGGATCTCTGATTTCAAAGAATATAGCAATGATACTAGCTATGATAAAACCTAGTATCGCATAATAAGTTTGTTTGTAGAATTTCTTAAAACATATTTCTATAACTTTACTAAATATGATTACTCCTACTAAAGCTCCTAATCCAAAAGGTATCAGAACTTCAATATTATATAGCAGGCTTGAAGTGTCAAACAAGTTACCAACGACATTAGATACAATTGCTGTATAATATCCTAACACCAGTAGCAACGCTGAACCGGATACTCCTGGGACTATCATAGTCATTGAAGCAGCCATACCTATGGCGAATATTAACAGAATGTTTAAAAAGTCAATCGATATATAGTCTATCGCTGTTGTTGAACCTGTTTTTCCTATGATTAGTAAAATAATAATTGCAAATGAAACGATAAAAGATATAATGCTACTTATATTTATAGGCTTACTATTTACTTTACTATATATAGGTTTTATTCCACCAATGATTAATCCAATAAAGAAAAATAAAACAATAAATGAATTCCATTCGATTAAAATACTAAATAATTTAGCTAATAGAACTACTGATAACGCAATTCCTATAAATAATGGTAATAGGAATTTGATACTTTTTTTAAACTCTTTAAATATATTACCAATTGAATGTAAGAGTTTCTCGTATACTCCTAGATATATTGCTAATGTACCGCCGCTTAATCCTGGAATAATAAAGGCAATTCCTATAAAAAAACCTTTAATCATTAATTCAAAGAAAATCATGTTTTCACCTCTTCAAAAATTGCATCTCCTATTAAATCATACTCAAAATTAGACTTGATTAGAACCCTAACAATATCTCCTTCATTTAATGGTTTTTTTGATTGAAAAACAATCATACCATCAATATCATCTGGGGCAAAAGCATAACTTCTACCATAGTAAAACTTACTTTCAGGGTCATAGTTTTCTACTATTGTTAGGTGTTCTGTATTTCTAAATTTGCGATTTCTTTTTCTTGATATTTGTTTTTGTAGTTTCATTATTTGATTTAATCGATTTATTTTAATAGATTCTTCAATTTGATCAGTAAAATCAAATGATGCTGTATCTTCTTCTTTAGAGTATGTAAAAACTCCTAAGCGATCAAACTCAAATTCTTTTGTAAAATCATATAATTCTTGGAAGTCTTCTTCTGTTTCTCCTGGAAACCCTACAATATAGGTTGTTCTTATAATACTATTAGGTATTTCATTTCTAATCTTATTTAGAAGATTAATGATAAAATCTTTTTTCCCTCTTCTATTCATTCTTTTTAATATTTTTGATGAAATATGCTGAATAGGGATATCAAAATAGTTCGCTACTAATGGGTTGTTTTTTATTTCTTGAATTAGTTCATCAGTAATTTCATCTGGATATAAATATAAAATTCTAATCATTTGAACATTATCAATTTTCGACACTTCTCTTAATAATTCTGGTAATTTGCTTTTACCATCATTACTCCAATCAGCTCCAAATCTTGTAGTGTCTTGAGAAATTAAGTTTAACTCTACAGCTCCATTTTCAACTAATAACTTACATTCAGAAATAACATCTTTAATTGTTCGAGATCTAAATTTACCTCTAATTAAGGGTATAGCACAGTATGTACAGTTATTATTACAGCCTTCACTTATTTTCACATAAGGTGTGTAAGGTGATCCTGTAAGTAATCTTTTTTCATATTTCAATGGTTGAAATTTAAGATGATGATCTTTAAAAACATCTTCTAATATAAGATGTATTTTTGGATAATCTGTTAATGGAATTACTCGATTAATAAAAGGCATTTCTTGTAGTAATTTTTCTTTATATCGATATGCATAGCATCCAGTAACGATTAATTTTTTTCCGTATTCTTTCATTTCTTTGATTGTAGCTATTGTTTCAGCTTTTGCTGGTTCAATAAACCCACATGTATTAATAAAAATAGCATCTGCTTCAACTGGGTCATTAACAATGACACATCCTGCTTTTTCTAATATGCTAAGTATCATTTCTGAATCAACTAAGTTTTTAGCACAACCAAGGCTTATAAATCCTATTTTCATATGCACCTCATTTACTTTCACTTAAATATTATAATATAGTTTATAAAGCAATAAAAGGAAAAAGAGGAAATATTCCTCTTTTTATCTATTATGTTGGTTGATTTAGGAATTGAGAATTGTAAAGGTCAGCATAAACACCATTCTTTTCTAATAGTTCTTTATGGTTTCCTTGTTCAACAATGCTACCTTCATTCATAACTAATATTAAATTAGCATTTTTAATTGTAGATAGTCTGTGTGCAATTACAAAACTAGTTTTACCTTTCATCATGAAATCCATTGCATTTTGAATATAACTTTCAGTTCTTGTATCAACTGAACTTGTTGCTTCATCAAGAATTAAAATTTTTGGATCACAAAGGATTGCTCTTGCAATTGTTAATAACTGTTTCTGTCCTTGAGAGATGTTAGATGCATCTTCTTTAAGTACTGTATTGTATCCTTCAGGTAATGTTTCTATGTAATGATGTACGTGGGCTTGTTTACATGCTTCGATTACTTCTTCATCAGTTGCATCACTTCGTCCATAAGCCACATTGTCGCGTATAGTTCCTGAGAATAACCATGTATCTTGAAGCACCATTCCAAATAAACCACGTAAATTATTTCTTGTTACATCAGTTGATTTGATTCCATCAATATAGATATTACCAGCATTAACTTCGTAGAATCTCATTAGCAAGTTAACTAGTGTAGTTTTTCCTGCTCCTGTAGGACCTACAATTGCGATTTGTCTACCTGGGTAAATCTCTAAATTAAGACCTTTGATTAATTCTTTGTCTTCATTATATGAGAAGTCAATATCTTTAAACTGAACACTACCAGAGAATTCTTTTTGAGTGAAGTTTTTATGGTCTGATTCTTTAATTTCTTCTGCTTGATTTAGTAACCCAAATATTCTTTCAGCTCCCGCAACTGTTGATTGTAATTGGTTAACGATACTAGCAATATTTAATATTGGATTTGCAAATCCTCTTTGATATGAAATAAATACGGTGATATCACCAATCAATAATGGATTCGTTGCTCCAGCTAAAAGTCCACCGACAAATACTGCAGCTACATAACCGATATTTGTTATAAATTCTAATATAGGTCTAATTAATCCTGAAAGGAATTGAGCTGATTTTGATGCGGTTGTTAAGTCCTCATTAATCACTTGGAATTTATCATATGATTTTTCTTCTTTTCCAAATAATTTAACAATGACATTTCCGCTAAATACTTCTTCTACATTACCATTTAAATTACCTAAATATCTTTGACGTTTGATAAATTTAGATTGAGATTTTTTAGCAATAGTTTTAGTAAATATAATATACATTGGTAAAGTTAATATAGCAATTAATGTTAATTCCCAAGAGATGATAAACATCATAACTAGATATCCAACTACTGAGAATATTGATGAAATGATTTGTAACATACTTTGTTGAAGCGAGTTAATTACTGTATCAACATCATTTGAGAATATTGATAAGATATTTCCTGTCTGTTCTCCATCAAAATATTTTATTGGTAAAGTTTCCAATTTATCACGCATAGTATTTCTCATATTTCTTCCTAATTGAATGGAAACTTTATTAGTTAATACATGAGATGTTGTTTCAAATAAATATCTGATTGCATACATAACTAGAATGATTATAAAGTATTTAACTACATTGCTAGCAACAGCATCACTAGATAATTCACCAGTTAGATATCTAACCATATCGTTAAGAATTTCTTTTGTAAAGTATGGAGCGGTTACCATGATACCAATAGTCATCAAAGTAAATAAACATATAATAACTAATTGGAAAGTATATGGCTTAAGGTATTTTCCTAATCTTCTTACAGTACCCTTAAAGTCTTTTGCCTTTTCCGCTGGCATTGCTAGACCCATACCTGGCCCATGCCCACCGCCACGGCCTCTTCTAGGTCCTGATTGCTGATTTTGTTTCTGCATTTCTTGAGATTTTTTGTTGCTATTTTCTACATTTTGTTTAAGTTCTTTTAATTTCTTTTGTTTATTATCGCTCATTGTAATTCCTCCTCTTCCATTTGAGATAAGGCAATTTCACGATATACCTTGCAATCTTTTAGTAAGTCTTTATGTTTACCAAAGCCTACTATTTTTCCTTCCTGAAGCACAATGATTTTATCGGCATCCATAATCGTACCAATTCTTTGAGCGACAATGAGAACGGTTGAGTTTTTAACTTGTTCTCTCATAGCCATTCTCAAATTAGCATCAGTTTTAAAATCGAGTGCTGAAAAACTATCATCAAAAATATATATTTTAGGTTTTCTAACTAAACTTCTTGCGATTGATAATCTCTGTTTTTGCCCTCCAGAGAAATTTACACCACCTTGTTCTACATAAGTATCGTATTTTTCATCTAAAGCTTCTATAAAATCTTGGGCTTGTGCAATTTTTGCTGCTTCTTCTATTTCTTCTTGAGTTGCATTTTCTTTACCAAATGCAATATTTTCCTTTATTGTGCCTGAGAAAAGTTGTGCCTTTTGAGTGATATACCCTATTTGCTCTCTCAATTTTTTGAGTTTAATATCTCTAATTGGTACACCATCTATAGTTAAACTTCCACATGATATATCCATTAGTCGAGGTATTAAATTAACTATAGTAGATTTACCTGAACCAGTTGAACCAATAATAGCTACTGTTTCTCCTGGTTTTGCTTCAAAACTAATATTTTCTAGAATATTTGATTCAGCTTCAGGAAATTTGAAACAAACATCCTCAAATTTAATATTTCCTTTAAAATTATAATCATTATATTCTTCAAGTCCTTCATCAACGATTGATGTTTCTATCTCTAGTATTTCTTTAATTCTGTTAGCTGAAACTTGAGCTCTAGGATACATGATGAATGTCATTGTCAACATTAGTATACTAAACATAATTTGCATAGCATATTGAAATACTGCAGTAAGATTAGCAATTCCTTGATAATTATTAATAGTTCCACCTGTTAACATATTGTATCCTACAAACAAAATTCCAACCATTGCTAAATTAAATACTAAATTAATTGTTGGATTTAATAAAGCCATAATTTTACCTATTTTATATTGTAAATTAGATAAATCTTTATTAGCGTCATTAAATCTTTTTACTTCTTTTTCACCTTGGCCAAAAGCTCTAATAACTCTTACACCATTAATTGATTCTCTAGTTACCATGGTCAAATTATCAATTTTCTTTTGTTGCTTTTTAAATAGTGGTATTGCAAATATAAATACAATTGATACTAAGACAACTAAAACCGGTACTGAGTAACCAAGTACGCCTGTAAGCTGTGCACTTTTTCTTAAAGCAAAAATCATACTACCTATAAACAATACTGGAATCCTTAAAATCATTCTTGATCCCATCATAATAAAGTTTTGAACTTGAGTCACATCATTTGTTGCTCTCGTAATTAAAGTTGATGTCCCAAATTTTGATGTTTCTAATATTGATAATGAATTTACTTTCTTATATATATTACTTCTTAAATCTCTGCTTACATAAGATCCTAATCTACTTGAGTAATACATTAGTCCAATAGCTGCTAATGATGATGCTAATGTAACTCCTAGCATTATCATTGAATATTTAAATATTATGCTAAAATCTGAAACTTGAACGATTGTACAACCTACTGTATTAGCTAAGTCGCATGTTCCTCCATCAGGAATCAGAACGCCATCTATATAATATTCTGCCCATATACCTTCTCCGATAAGACGGCTCATAAAATCGGGTAATAATAAAGCGCTCATTGCGGTTAGCACTACTAATATCGATACTGCAACAACTTCTTTTAAGTATGGGCGCATATGTTTAAATACTATCTTCACCTATAATATCCTCCTCATTGTAATATTCTCTTAATAAATGATAAATTTTTTTCGTTAAATTTTGTAATACTTTTCTATCTTCATCTGTCATAATAGTTTCGATTAAACTATTCCATTCATCAATAATGGCTTCTGCTTTTTTAGCTGTTTCTTTTCCCAGCTCAGTCAATGTTAAAACATAACCTCTTAAGTCATCTGGATTCTTTTCTTTTATGATTAACCCATCTTTTTCCATTTTGTTAATGGATCTAGTTGCGTGTGATTTATGAAATACCATCTCAGAAATCAAATCATTCATTTTAACTGAATCACCAAGTTTAGATATTTTTCTTAAAAACGGCGCTTCAGCTCTTGAAATTGATAATTCTTTAAATCTTTCATCAAAGAATCGATGTTGATATTTATTGATTGCACGATCATATTCGTTCCTGCGCATAAATTAAGTCTCCTTTCAATTTAGTTGCGTTGTCAACTATTAGTATATCTTAATATAGTTGCGCTGTCAACTAATATTTATTGAAAATAAAAAAATCCTGAAAATCAGGATTATCTCATAATATATAAAATACCAATTGTACCTTTTCCACAATGACTGGATATCACACATCCAGCATCGGTTTCATATAAGTTTTCAATATCATTTATATCTTTTAATTTATCATTTATGTATAAATATGATTGATGGGCCAAAGAATGAGTAACCATCACAAATTCTTTATCTATGTCATCTAAGTTATTAATAAATTCTTGAATTAATAAGTCAATACCTTTTTTAATATTTCCTCTAGCTTTTTTACCAACAGCCATTACTCCATCTCTAACTTTAATTATTGGTTTTATTCTTAACATGCCACCCATAAATGCAGATAAAGCACTTAATCTACCACCTTTGTATAAATAATCTAAAGTATCTATGACAAATTGGCTCCTAACTTTAGGAACTATTTCTTCTATTCTTTTAACGATTTCTTTTGCTTCTAATCCCATATCTCTAAATTTAGCAGTCTTGAGTAGTAATAAACCCGTCCCAGAAGAAAGATTTTGAGAATCTATCAAGAAAACATCTTCTGTTTCAAGCATATTTTTCGCAGTTGTTGCACTAGTTAAAGTTGCAGAAAATTTAGATCCAATACCCATATAAATTATTTGATATCCTTGATCTAGGTATTTTTTAAACATCTCTAAAAATTCACCAGGTGAAGCTGCTGCTGTTTTTGGTAACGTATTATGTTTATCAACTAGCTTATACATTTCTTCACTATTTAAGTCAATTAAATCTTTATAAGAATCTTCTTTAAAATTTACTAATAATGGTACAATGCTAATATCATGTTTCTTTAAAAGTTCTCTAGATAAATCACATGTGCTATCAGAAATAATTTTAATTTTATTCATTTGTAAACACCTCAAGACAATTATAACCAATATATTTACAATTGTAAACCTAAATATTAAAAGCTAATTAAATTATAATTTAAATTATAGTTTATTAATGTTATAATATTTTTAGAGGTGAAAAAATGCAGAAAATTGATAGATTAACTTTAGTTAACACAATCAAAGATATGATTATTGAAACGACAAAAACTTTAGGTAGAGGTGTTATCAAAAGTTTAAATGATGCTTATGATAATGAAGATAATTTAATTGCCAAAAGTATTCTTAATAAAATCATTGAAAATCAGAAAATTGCGAGAGAAGAAAATATTCCTTTGTGCCAAGATACTGGGGTCTGTGTATGTATTTTAGAGATTGGTAGAGATTTATTTTTTGATTATGACTTAACTGAAGCTATCAATGAAGGTGTTAGTCGTGGATATATTGAAGGATATTTAAGAAAATCAGTTGTTAAACATCCATTAAATAGAGTCAATACAAAAGACAATACACCTGCGATTATTCATTATGATTTTATTCCTGGAAATAAGCTTGTTATTCACCTAGCCCCTAAAGGTGGAGGCAGCGAGAATATGTCTACACTAAAAATGTTATCTCCAGCTGATGGTAGGGATGGAATTATTGATTTTGTTTTAGAAACCATTAAAAACGCTGGTGGGAAACCATGTCCACCAATCATTGTTGGAATTGGTATTGGTGGTAATTTTGAGCATGTCGCTTATTTAGCTAAGAAAGCTATTTTTAGACCAATTGATGATGAATCACAAGTATTAGAAGATCGTCTTTTAGAAAAAGAATTATTAGAAAAAATAAATAAATTAAATGTTGGTCCTATGGGATTAGGTGGAAGAACTACTGCATTAGCAGTTAAAGTTAATTCAGCTCCTTGTCATATAGCTTCATTACCTGTAGCTGTAAATCTACAATGTCATAGTGCAAGAAAAAAAGAGGTGACTTTAATTGGAAAGAAAGCTTAAAACTCCTATAAGTGATTCTGAAAGAGTTTCATTAAATATTGGTGATGAAGTACTGATTTCAGGTACTATTTATACGGCTAGAGATGCTGCTCATAAAAACATGGTAGATACTCTAAATGAACATAAAGAATTACCTTTTAATTTGGAAGGTCAAGTTGTTTATTATGTTGGTCCTACTCCTGCCAAGCCAAATCAAGTTATTGGAAGTTGTGGTCCTACTTCTAGTTATCGCATGGATAAATTTAGTCCTAGATTAATGAAGGAAGGATTAAAAGTAATGATTGGTAAAGGAGAAAGAAATCAAGAATTAATTAATGAAGTTAAAAAACACAAAGGTGTTTATTTAATGGCTATTGGTGGAATCGGTGCTTTATTATCCAAAACTGTTAAATCTAGTGAAGTGATTGCTTATCCTGAGCTTGGTGCTGAAGCAATAAGAAAATTAGAAGTTGTGGATTTTCCTGCTATCGTAGCTATTGATTCAAAAGGAAATACATTGTTTTAGCCCTTATTAAGATTTTTATTTATAAATAGAAAGAAAACAGTTTAGCTGATTGCTAAACTGTCTTTTTTTAATAAGCTTTTGCCCAGTATACTAAATGTTTTGCTGGTTTACCACAGATAGGACATACTTTTCCTACTGCATCTTGATTAAATGGCATACACCTTGATGTTGCTTGCGTGTCTGCTTTAACTTTTTCTTCACAAGCTTGATCTCCACACCACATCATTTTAACATAACCTTGTTTTTCTTTGATAATTTCTTTGAATTCTTCATAATCATTAGTAATTCTAGTATTATCTATTACATTCATCAATGCGTTTTCATACATATCTTCATGTATTTTTTCTAAAATAGGTGGGATTGATTCATCAATAATGCTTATATCATGTGTTGTTTTTTCACCATTATATCTCTTAGCAAGAACACATTGATTTTTTTCTAAATCTCTTGGACCAATTTCAATTCTTAAAGGAATACCTTTCATTTCTGATTCTGAAAATTTCCATCCTGGTGATTTATCTGAATCATCAATTTGAACTCTAACTCCTTGCTTTTCAATTGATTTTTTAATTTCTTCACAAGCCTCTAAAACGCCTGGTTTCTTTTGTTGAATAGGTATAATTACAACTTGAACTGGTGCCAAATATGGAGGTAATACAAGTCCAGAATCATCACCATGAACCATGATAACTGCACCGATTAATCTTGTAGAAACTCCCCAAGATGTCTGATGAGGGTTTTTAACTTTTCCATCTTTATCTTGGAAACTAATGTTGAATGCTTCCGCAAATCCTGTTCCTAGATAATGTGTAGTACCAGATTGCAAAGCTTTCCCATCATGCATTAACGCTTCGATTGAATAAGTATCTACTGCTCCAGCAAATTTTTCTTTTTCAGTTTTTTGTCCGATGATAAATGGAATTGCTAATAATTCTTTACCAAGTCTATTATAGATATCTAAAATATCTAAAGCTTCTTTTCTAGCTTCTTCTTCATCTTTATGAACTGTATGGCCTTCTTGCCATAGGAATTCACTTCCTCTTAAGAATGGTCTTGTAGTTTTTTCCCATCTAACAACTGAACACCATTGATTATATTTCTTAGGTAAGTCTCTATATGATGTAATAATTCTTGAATAATGATTACAAAATAAAGTTTCTGAAGTTGGTCTAATGATTAGTCTTTCTGCAAGAGTTTCATTTCCACCAACTGTAATAATCGCAGTTTCAGGAGCAAAACCTTCTACATGTTCTGCTTCTTTTAAGAATAATGATTCCGGAATGACAAGCGGCATATAGACATTTTGATGACCTGTTTTTTTGAATTCGCCATCTAAATATCCTTTGATTCCCTCCCATAATGCAAATCCATAAGGTCTATAGATAATAAAACCTTTTGCATCTGAATAGTCCATTAATTCTGCTTTACGACATACATCAGTATACCACTGTGCAAAGTCAGTATCTCTGGCTGTAATTTCTTTTACTAATTTTTTTGCCATAATATCACTCCTTCGTTTAAGTATTATAACATAATCTAGTTATATTTTAATCACTAAATTATTTTTTCTATAAATCTAAATAAATCCTCGTTTGTGCCATATTTAAAGACATTGCAATCTTC
>CAZZPD010000040.1:0-12356 GCA_964655885.1 uncultured Candidatus Izemoplasmatales bacterium
TTCTTTTTAAAAGGGAGCAAAAACGCCCCCTCAGTATTACATAACTTTTTCTAATTCAGCAATTAATTCAGCTTTTTTAAGTTTTGAATAACCTGAAATATTGTTTTCTTTACATAGATCTCTTAACTCAGCAACTTTTAATGAAGCTAAATCTAAAGATTTCTTTTCTTCAACAACTGGCTTTTCTTCAACTACTTTTTCTTTAACAACAGGTTTTACTTCTTCTTTTTTAGGTTCAACCTTTTTAGTTTCAGTTTTTTTAGGTTCAGCTGTCACTTTAACTACTACTGGTTTTTTGTCTTCTTTTTTAGGTTGAGATTTATAGTCTTTTTTAACTTGTTTTCTTGGTGCAGGTTTTTCTTCATCTTCCTCAACAACATTCTCAACAACTCCACCAGTTGCTTCAATAACTGCATCAGCCATTTTACCAACGATTAATCTTACTGAACGTAAAGCGTCGTCATTAGCTGGAATAATATAATCTACATCATCTGGATCGCAGTTTGTATCAACAATACCAAATACTGGAATATTTAATATTCTTGCTTCTAAGATAGCGTTTCTTTCTTTTCTAGGATCGATTATGAATAATGCTTGTGGAGCTTTTTTCATTTCTTTAATTCCGCCCAAGAATTTTTCTAAACGAGCCATATCTTTTCTTAAACCAATAACCTCTTTTTTAGGTAGAACATCAAATGTTCCATCATTTTCCATTTTATACAGATCATGTAATTTTTTAATTGAACGCTTAATTGTTTTAAAGTTAGTTAACGTTCCTCCTAACCATCTTTGATTCACATAATATTGTCCAGATTTTTCTGCCGCTTCTTTAACTGGATCTTGTGATTGTTTTTTTGTACCTACAAATAAAACCTTTCCACCTTCAGAAGCAATATCGAATAAAGCTTTATAAGCAATATCGATCATTTCACTAGTTTTTTGTAAATCAATGATATGGATACCATTTCTAGAAGTATAAATATATTTTCCCATTTTAGGATTCCATCTTCTAGTTTGATGTCCAAAGTGAACTCCTGCTTCAAGCAAGGATTTCATTGAAATAACACCCATTTTTGTTTCCTCCTTTTGATTTTTGCCTCCACCTAATCAACGCTATTACCACCAATTAAGGCTCATGATAAATCACTCATAGATGTGTGTATTTTTTACGGCGAAATTATTTTACTATATTTTATATAATAAATCAAGAAAAAACACACTGATTTAGATAAATATCTAAGTTTATTTAAATATAATTAGAATATTCTATGTTTTTAGTTAAATAATATTAAAAATTAACTTATTTCATATCATTTACATGTTGACCTTGACAAACATATAGAAATAAAATATAATATATATATAAATAAATATATATTAAAGTTAATAAAAAAAGAGCGAAAATTGAACTGAAGAAACTTGTATTTAAAGTTCTTTTTTGTATTATTAGGGAGATTTTTATGTTAGGACAACGTATCATACCTGCGATTCATAATCACAAACGACTGAATTCATTTCTAAAATCGAATCTAAAATATGGTATCCTCATGAACTTTCAATTAGCTCAACTTGAAGAGTTAGTTAAAGCAATGAAGAAGTTTAATAAGAAAGTTTTAGTTCATTCTGAATTAATAAAAGGTTTATCCAGTGATGAATATGGAGCAATCTATTTAATTCAATCCTTAAATGTAGATGGAATTATTTCAAGTAAAACTAAGGTTATTGAAGTTTGTAAAAAAAGAAATGTTATTGGTGTATATAGATTTTTCTTAAAAGATTCATTATCTTTATCACAAAGCATTACAATCGGTCAAAAACTAAGACCTGATTTTGTTGAAATATTACCTTCATACTGTTATAATTTAATTGGAGAGATTAAACAAAAACTTAATTGTGAAGTATTAGTTGGTGGACTTGTAAAAGATTATGATCTTGCACAAAAATGCTTTGATCATGGTGCTTTAGCACTAACTACCTCTTCAGAAGATTTATGGTATAGATTTTAATTTTTTCAATTAATAAAAGTTAATAAATTAGAGAGATAAGAGCAAAGAAACTTAACTGTTTTTTTGCTTTTTATTTTATAAAAGGAGAATTATATGTACGATTATGTAATAATAGGTGCCGGAATAGTTGGTAGTTTTATAGCCAGAGAACTATCAAAATATGACTTGAAGGCGCTAGTAGTTGAAAAGGAAAATGATGTAGCTAATGTTCAAACATTAGCTAATAGTGCTATCTTACACTCGGGTCATAACCCTAAGCCAAACACATTAAAATCTAAATTGTGTTTGTTAGGGAACAAAATGTACAACGACGTTGAAAAAGAATTAAATATTCAGATTTTAAGAAGTGGTGCTTATGTAGTTGCACATGGTGAATTACAAGAAAAACAATTGGCTGAATTAGTTGAAACAACAAAACAAAATCATGTTACAGAATACGAATTGTTAAGTTATGAAGAAGCGGTTAAAACTGAACCTAACTTAGCTAAATCTGTTACTCAAGTCCTATCATTACCTACCACTGGTGTTATTTATCCTTGGGAGGTTGCTTTTGCATGTATGGAGAACGCAATTATTAATGGTGTTGAATTTAGAAGAAATGCTGAAGTAACTAATCTAATTAAAGATCATGGTACTTTCAAAATAACAATAAACGAAAAAGATATCGTGGAATCAAAATATGTAATCAACGCAACAGGCGTTAATACTGATGATATAGCAGAAATGCTTGAAAAGAATGTTGATTTCAAAATAACTCCAAGAAAAGGAGAATATTTTGTTTTAGATAAACGAGTTAAAGGGTTTGTTAATCATGTTTTATATCCTTTGCCTACCGATAAGGGGAAAGGTGTTTTGTTAACGCCTCAAGTTCATGGAAATATTTTAGTTGGTCCTGATTCAAAGTTTGTTGATGATAAACATCGTACTGATAATACAAACTCTGGTTTAGATTATGTAAAAGAAAATGCTAGTTTATTAGCCGATAATATCCCATTCAATCAAATTATTAGATCTTTTGCAGGTATTAGAGCCACTTCTACTAAAGAAGACTTCATTATTGAGGAATCAAAAGAGGTTAAAGGCTTGTATCATACCGCAGGTATTGATTCTCCTGGATTAACTGCCGCTCCTGCAATCGCAAAATATTTAGTAAATGAAATTATGAAGGTTCAAGATAAATATGAAAGTAGTAAAGATTTTGACCCTATTAGAAAAAAATTACCTGAATTTCATTCTTTATCTGAAGAAAAACAAAAAGAATTAATTAAACAAGATTCAAGATATGCAAACATTATTTGCAAATGTGAAAAAATAACAGAAAAAGAAATCATAGATGCAATCAATGGCCCATTAGGTTCTAATAGTATTAAAGGCATCAAAAAAAGAACTAGAGCAGGAGCTGGGCTTTGCCAAGGTGGATATTGTGAAGAAAAAGTATATAAATTAATTGCTAGAGAAACAAACTCATCTCCTTTAGATATTGTATATGACTCACAAAAATCTAATCTATTCGTTTCAGAAACGAAGGTGAAAAAATGAGAAAAGAAATCATTGTTGTAGGTGGTGGCGCTTCTGGTTTAGCAGCTGCATTAGCCGCAAAAAAAGAAGGAAGAGATGTCCTTTTAATCGAAAGAGAAAATAAATTAGGTGGAATTCTAAATCAATGTATCCATAACGGATTTGGACTACAGGTTTTTAAAGAAGAGTATACTGGTCCTGAATATGCAGATAAATATATTCAAGAGTTTTTAGAAAATGATATTCCATATTACTTAGATACTACAGTTACACAAGTTGATAAAACAGATGATGGTTTTGAAATAACAATTTCATCAATTGAAACCGGAATTAAAAAGATTAGTACTGAAGCCATAATTATGTCTACTGGTTGTTACGAAAGAACTAGAGGTTCAATTATTATGCCTGGAGATAGACCATATGGCGTTATTACAGCCGGGTCAGCTCAAAGATACTTGAATATAGATGGATACATGGTTGGCAAGAATGTATTTATCTTGGGTAGTGGAGATATTGGCTTAATTATGGCTAGAAGAATGCATCTTGAAGGCGCTAATGTTCTTGGTGTAGCTGAATTAATGCCTTATTCTAATGGATTAACAAGAAATATTGTTCAATGTCTAAACGACTTTGATATTCCTTTATTTTTATCTCATACAGTTACACAAGTAAATGCAAATAAAAATCAAAGATTAGAATCAATTATCATTCAACAAGTAGATGAATCTTACAAGCCAATTGAAGGAACAGAAAAGAAATTTGAAGTAGACACACTTCTACTTTCAATAGGGTTAATTCCTGATATTACACTACTAGATAATTTAGATGTAGAAAAGGACAATAGAACCAAAAGTGTTAAGATAAATCAGTCATATCAAACTAGTGTTCCAGGAATCTTCATCTGCGGAAATAGTTTACAAGTACATGATTTAGTTGATAATGTTTCATTAGAAAGCGAAAGAGCTGGTAAGTGTGCAAGCAAGTATGTTCTTTCTAAGAAAACAGAAAGAAATACTGTAAATGTGGTAGCTGGAAATAATCTATTATTCGTAACTCCACATTATATTGATTTTGCTAGTGATGCTAAAAATGTAGTATTTCAATTTAGATCTAAATCTAAAATTGCAAAATCCATGCTAAAAATCTCTCAAAGTAATAATGAGATAAAATCAAAAAGAATTAATTATGTAGTTCCAGCAGAGATGGAATCTATATCAATACCATTAGAAGAGTTCAATGATCTAGATGATGTTGTTCTTGATTTGGAGGTGCTATAATGACTAAATCATTTATTTGCATAGTTTGTCCAGTTGGATGTCATATTGATGTTGATGACAATGGTAATATAACTGGGAATAGATGCAAAAGAGGATTAGAATATGTCAAAACTGAATTAACAGCCCCTAAAAGAATTATAACTACCACAGCTAAAACTATCTTTAAGGATATACCAAGAGTAAGTGTAAAAACTGATGTTGCTGTGCCAAAAGAACTTATCTATAAAATCATGGATGAAATCAATGCAGTTATTATTGACAAGCCTATGAAAATAGGTGATATTTTAATTAAAAATATATTAGATACAGGAGCGAATATTATATTAACAAAATCATGTCAAAATCAAGGGGTTGTTAAATGAAAGAATATATTCTATCAATCGATCAAGGAACTACTAGTACAAGAGCTATAGTTTTTGATAAACATTCAAAAATTATTTCTGTCGCTAATAAAGAAATTAAACAATATTATCCTCAGCCAGGTTGGGTTGAACAAGATCCCAATGAAATATGGATGAGTGTTTCACAAACGATTAATCAAGCACTAGTGCAAAAAAATATAAAACCAACTCAAATTAAAGCTATAGGAATTACTAATCAAAGAGAAACAACTGTTATCTGGAATAAAGAGACTCAGAAACCAATATATAACGCTGTTGTTTGGCAATCAAGACAAACAAATTCTATTTGTGATGATTTAAGAAATCAAGGATATGAAGAATTAATCAGAGAGAAAACCGGACTTCTAATTGACCCATACTTCTCAGGAACTAAAATCAAATGGATTTTAGATAAAGTTGAAGGTTCAAGAGAACTTGCAAAAAAAGGTAAATTAGCCTTTGGTACTATTGATTCATGGATTATATATAAATTAACTGAAAAGGAACATAAAACTGATTACTCAAACGCTTCAAGAACAATGATATTTAATATCAATACCCTTGAATGGGATGATGAGTTATTAAAAATTCTTGATATTCCTAAAAATATACTTCCAGAAGTATGTGAATCTTCTTGTATGTTTGGACATACCACTGATAGAAACTTCTTTGGTGAAAATATTCCTGTAACAGGAGTTGCAGGAGATCAACAAGCTTCTTTGTACGGTCAACTTTGTTGCAAAGAAGGTATGGTTAATACTACCTATGGCACTGGTTGTTTTGTCCTCATGAATACAGGAGATAATATCGTAAAATCAAAAAATGGTATGCTATCAACTATCGCTTGGAAAATCAATGATAAAGTTACATATGCTATTGAAGGAAGTGTATTCGTTGGAGGTTCTTCTGTACAATGGCTTAGAGATGGTTTAAAAATAATTAAAAAAGCTAGTGAAACCGAAAAACTAGCAAAAAGTATTAAATCAAATGATGGTGTATATATCGTTCCAGCATTTGTAGGATTAGGTACCCCTTATTGGGATTCATTAGCAAAAGGTGCTATGTTTGGTTTAACAAGAGGAACTACAAAAAAAGAAATTGCTAGAGCTACTTTAGAAGCAATATGTTATCAAGTTCATGATGTATTAAAAGCGATGGAAGCTGATTCTAAAAAAGCGATACCAATGGTTAAAGTTAATGGTGGCGCTACTGTAAATGATTTTCTAATGCAATTTCAATCAGATATTATGAATCTTAATGTACAAAGACCTCAAATAGCCGAAACAACAGCTCTAGGAGCTGCTTACTTAGCTGGAATTAATGTAGAATACTGGAAAAATCACGATGAAATTAAAAAGCATAGAAAAGCTGATACAATATTTAATCCAATTATGGATAAAGAAAAACGTAAAGAGCTTGTAAGAGGTTGGCAAGTAGCCGTTAATGCTACAAGACAATTTAAATTATAATTTTTTCCTATATTTCATATAGTATTGTGTTATAAGATTTAATCTCCTTATAACAAATAAAAAAAACAGTTTTGATGGATGTCTAACTGTTTTTTTTATGAAAAAAGTTTTTTAGTTTTAGCTATCTAAATATTTCCTCATCTCTTTTCTTGTAATCAAAGCTTGGAAATAATAACTACTAATTGTGTGACTTCTACCGTAATCAATTAATCTATTGAATCTATCAAATATCTGATTGGTAGATTGAATGCTTGGAGCGTTTTTAGCTTCATTTAAGTGTCTAGCTAATTTTTCATTTAAGTTTACTGATTTTATAATTCTTTTTGAACTGCTATTGCCAATACCATAAGTTTCTTTTAAGAATTTATCTAATGGTTCGTCCCCTTTAAATTTTTCATTTAAATCAGAGAATATGTATAACGGTAAATAGTTTTCTAAAATCATGATTGGCTGTAAATCACCAAAATATATTCTGTTTATATAAAGGTATTCATGAGATTGATTTGTATCGAACCCCATCATTTTTATTTGTTTTTCTTCAAGAGTAATTACTTTTTTTTCTAAGCATTTTATTGAAGGCTCTAATCCTAAAGATATGATTGCTTCATGTACAGTAGTATTTCTATCAAAAAAATGATTTGTTAATTCAAAGAATGAAACAATATAGTTTTTATTTAAATCTCTTTGAATATATCTTTCATCTTCTAATTGTTGATATGCGTCAATAACAAGTTTTTCTTTTATTGACAAAAATTCAGACAATTCTCTAGGTGTAGGTAAAACGGTGTGATAATAAAATGTTTTATCTAAAATCAATGATTTAATACTTTCTTTCAACTGATTATTAAATTCAACTGTAGATCGTCTATCAATTGTAATAAGTTCTAATAAATTAGATTGCATTTACTATCACCTCAAATTCTGTAAAATTACCAGGATAATAACTACATATATATCCAATAATTTGATTTTTTTCATCAACAATCTGTGTTCTTACAAATGATAAAGCATCAGAAGCATCTATATTTAATAATAATGCTTCAGCAGATGATGCATTTATAGCGCTGAAAGTACTATGTAAATGCTTTATATTGTGATCATAAATTTTCTCAATAAAATCATATACTTTATTAAATTGCTGATATTTTTTCTTAAATTTAGGATAGAACTTAGCAGGTAAATACAGTTTTTGTAACAATACAGGATTTTCTTTTGATTTTACTATAAATGTAATTCGATAACACACTTCACCGATATCTAACTTCATCGCCCTAAAAATTCCATAATCTTTAGTTGTTTTATCAAACAATATTACTTCTTTTGAGTATCCATTAGATTCAAATCTATCTGCATTATATGCAGCAAAAAACGAGTGTAAATCTGTATGATTTACTTTCCTATTTGTTACATAAGTACCTTTTCCTTTTATCCTCTTTATTTTACCTTCATTAATTAAAGTTTCATAAGCCATTTTAACTGCAGTATTACTAATACCAAATAATTCACATATCTCTTTTTCTGTAGGTAATTTATCATTATATTTAAGTAATCCTGAATCAATTGCTTCAGTAATTGAAGATGCTATTTGTTTATAAATAGATGTAGTAATCAACTTGTTAATATGAATATATTCCATGATTCACCTCCAGTAAATTTATATACTAATACAATCTTTTATTTCTTTTCAACATTAAGTTTTTCTAAAAGTTTCCCTACCATTCTTGGTCTTTCAGCTACTAAGCCTCCGGCTTCAGTTAGAGCTTTAATCTTATCTTCAACCGAACCTTTACCACCAGATATAATTGCGCCTGCATGGCCCATTTTTTGTCCTTTTGGTGCGGTTCTACCTCCTAAGAAAGCTACCACAGGTTTAGTGAATGTTCCATTCATCATAGCTTCAGCAACTTCTTCTTCCATGGTTCCACCTAATTCACCAATGATTACTACTGCATCTGTTTCTTCATCAGCTTCATATAATGGTAAAAACTCTGCAAATCTAGTTCCAGGAACTGGATCTCCTCCTACACCTATTAATGTAGATACTCCATATCCAGCTTCAACGATCATAGCCGTAACTTCGTTAGTTAATGACCCACTTCGAGTCATAACTCCGATATTTCCTTTTTTGTAAACTCTTTCTATCCAATGTGGAAAACTACCCATCATTGCTAGTTTAGGAGATATAACTCCTGATGTATTTCCACCAACAACAAAAGCATTATGTTCTTTAGCGGCTTGGCGGATGAGCACCATTTCGTGTAATGGAATTCCATCAGCTATAGTAACAATTTTCTTAATACCAGCATTTAAAGCTTCCATTACAGCATCTTTGGTTAATTTTGGGGGAACAAACAACATCGATGCATCAATATTATGATGCTCAACAGCCTTTTTAACAGAGTTATATACAGGTTTTCCTTCAACAAATTGTCCTTCTTTTCCTGGTGTAACACCACAAACAACTTGTGTTCCAAGTTCTATCATATGTTTAGTCCAAAAACTACCTTCTTTCCCAGTAATTCCTTGAACACAAACCTTCGTATTTCTATCTATAAATATACTCATTTTGATCCTCCTTTAGCAATTTGAACTGCTTTTCTAACTGCTTCTTCAGTATCAAATAATGGTTCTAATCCTGCAGCTTTTAATATCTTAACTGCCTCAGCTTCATTGGTTCCACGAATACAAGTTACAATAGGACGATCTGGTTTTAACCTTGTAATCGCATCAACAATACCTTCAGCCATTACATCTGCTCTAGCTATTGTTCCAAAAGTAACAATTAAAATAACTTTAGAAGGAACTTTTAAACAAATTTCCATCGCTTTAACAGCTTTTTTATAATGTGGTCCACCAAATTCTAAATAGTTTGCAATTGTACCACCTTCATAATGAATTAAATCATAAACTGTAGTAGTTAAACCAGCTCCTGCACACATTAATCCAATATCTCCATCAAATTGGATAAATGGTATTCCTTCTTCTGCTGCATCAAATTCAGCTTCTGATTTATAGTCAGCTTGATTCTTTTCTAAGTCAGAGTGTCTAAACATTGAATTATCATCAATCATTAATTTACCATCACCGGCAATTACTTGATTATCTTTTGTGATGAATAAAGGATTAATTTCTATTAATTCAGCATCATATTTAACAAATGCATTATATAATTTTACAAACAGTTTTTTTAATTCCTTTGTAACATCATTTGGTAATCCTAAAGCATAAGCAACTTGACTTGCTTGAAAAGGCATTAATCCATATCTTAAATCAATTGGTTCTTTAATTATCTTCTCAGGTTGAGTTACCGCTAAAGTTTCAATATCAATTCCGCCCTCAGCACTTACGATTAATAATCCGGTTGCTAAATATGGATCAACTGTTATTGATACATATATTTCTTTTTGAATATCCACTGCTTCTTCAATAAGAAGTTTTTTGATATTAAGTTCATGTTCGAATAATCGTTTTGTTTCAGCTTTAGCTTCGCTTTTAGTTTTTGTGAATTTAACTAAACCAGCTTTACCCCTACCTCCACTTAATACTTGTGATTTTACTACACATGGAGTTCCTACGATACTAAGCGCTTCATCCAATGCTTCATTATTTTCTATAATTACAGATTTAGGAATATTGATACCATAATCTTTAAATACTTTTTTTGCTTGATATTCATATAATTTCATATCGCACCTCTATTTGTATTTTTTAAAATATTCACCAAATATTTCTTCGTCAGTAGGTCTTACTGGATCCATATATTCAGCTAACCATGTTACATTTAAGAAATGTTTATAATTTATATTTTCAGTAGTGATATTTCCACCCCAACTACCACATCCTAATGATGTTGTTGAAGGCATTCCATTAAAGAACGCTCCACCATTAGCGGCCGCTTGAGGTTGATTTACCATAATTCTACTAGATTTCATATTTAATCCTAAGTGCTCAATATACTTTTGATTGAAAGTATGAATCCCACATGAATGTCCTGTTCCATTATTATCGGTTAAACGAACAAGAATTTTATATCCTTCTTCAAATGTTTTATATTTAAATACAGTTAATACTGGAGATAATTTTTCTTGAGAGAAAAAATCTCCTTCTATATCTTGTGCGCCTTCAACCATTAATACTTTAGTATTTTCAGGAACACTTAAACCAGCATTGTTTGCTATATCAATAGCTGATTTAGCAACGATACCTCCATTGATTGAACGATATCCTTTTTTATTTGTAATCCACATGTATTGTTCAAGCTTATTTCTTTCTTCGCCTTTAACAAAATAAGAACCTAATCTTTCTAATTCAGATACTAATTGATCATAGATATTTTCTTGAACAATTATTGAATTTTCACTAGAACATGATGTGGCATTATCAAATTTTTTACTTACAAAAATCTTATTTGCTGCATCCATAACATCAGCATCTTCAGCTACTATTTGAACTGAGTTTCCTGGTCCTACACCATATGCTGGAGTTCCAGATGAATAAGCAGCTCTAACCATTGCGCTACCACCTGTAGCAAGTACTACATCTACTTGTTTCATCAATTCGCCTGTTAAAGCAATTGAAGGTTCTTCAATGATTTGAATTAGATCTAATGGCGCTCCAACTTTCTTAAGTCCAGCTCTCATAAAGTCAACTGCCATTTTTGAAGCAACTTTGGCTTTTGGATGAGGAGCAAAAATTACAGCATTTCTACCTTTTAGTATAGTAACAGCGTTACTAGAAGGAGTTGCTGTAGGGTTTGTAACTGGAGTTAAAGCTCCTACAACACCAACAGGTTTTGCATATTTTCTGATTTTCTTTTCTTTATCGACTTCTATTAAGCCAACAGATGTTTTACCTTGAACATCCTTTAAAACACCTAGAACTTTATTTTTATGTTTTGCAATTTTATCTTCAACGGTACCCATTTTAGTTTCAGCTACAGCTTGTTCAGCGATAACTTTAATATTTTCATCATTATATACTTCCCAGCCAACTGCTACACAAACTTCATCGATTTGTTCTTGTGTATAGTTAGCTATTTTTTCTTGAGCTATTCTAGCTTTTTCAACTAATGAAGCTATTAGTTTTTGTTCTTCCATAATATTCTCCTTTTATACGAATATACCTACAATTTGTAACAAACCTAGGAATAATGCTATAAATACTAGGGATACAAATGCAGTTATAAATAAATCTTTAAATAGTTTCTTCTTATTTACTGTTTCATCCGAACTTGCCAGAGCTAAAGCTCCCATAGTTGAGAACGGACTCATAGTAACAATATGTGATGCTACAGCAATAGTAATCGTTAATACTGCTGGTGAAACAACAGATCCTAGTTCAGCTGATAAATTAACTGTCGTTGGAATAAGTGTTGGCATAACAACACCAACTGCTGAACTAAATATAGACATAACGCCAGATAATAGTCCCATAATTGGTACCGCTGTAAATTTACTCATTAAACTAGCTAAGAAATCAGTCAATAATTGAACACCACCTAGTTCATTGATAACACTAATTAAAACAGCTGTCCCACAGATTAATAATAATGTTGACCAAGGAACATGTTTGATTGCTTCATTTTGATCTCCAGCTTTAAATAATATTAGAATAACTGATAAAGTAAATGCAGCAAAACCAACATTTACACCACCAACTATAACCCAAATAACAAGTACAAATACAGAAATCAAAGTTAATATTTGG
>CAZZPD010000041.1:0-12289 GCA_964655885.1 uncultured Candidatus Izemoplasmatales bacterium
GACCCTAGAAGATGGGGATAAAAAAGGAACTAGAAATTTCTAGTTCTTTTATTTTAATATATTTATTAACATAATTATTCCGGCAGCTAAATTAGTTAAAGCGAAAATCAACTTAAGATTTTTTGGCTTATTCTTTAAGGCTAACTTACCACCTATAATACCACCAATGATAGCCACCCCTATTAAAGGAAGCGCATACCATAAATCAAAATTACCATTTAAACTATGACCAACTAATCCCATTAAAGCAGTTACAGCTACCATTGCACTAGATGTGCCAATAGCTATCTCCATAGGGATGCCACATAACATGACCATTAAAGGTATTTTAAATGCTCCACCACTAATACCCACAGCACCAGCAAATAAACCAACTAAAGCAGTTAAAGGAATAGTTAACCATAAATTAACAGTGTATCTATAACCATTAAAAGAACGATTCCAATAGCCAAACTTGTGTAACTCAACATAAGGTTTTTCCTTAACTTTTATCATCATAAACATTGATACTAAAATCAATATTGAAGCAAATACAATTTTTAAACTTTCGCTTTCTACTTGACCAGCAAAATACCCACCAAAAAAAGCCATGATATCAGTTGGTGGATCAATAATTAATGCTAGTTTCCAATCAACTTTTTTATGTTTATTAAAAATAATCATTGCTGCTACACTAGTACCTAACATAATTGCTTGGCTTGTCGAAGCTGCTTTATGCATTGTGACTCCTGCTAACACCATTGCAATTACATAAAAATTACCGCCACCTTTACCCACCATTGCCATAACGATAGCGATAGCTAAGATAATAGCTGACATAATATAAATATCCATTAAAACACGACCTTATTAGTTTTTTTGCTCAAATCAAATTATACTCTTAATGGTTAATAAGTCAATATTAAGAAATAACAAATTACTTATTAAAAAGGAATTTGACTTAAACGCTCAAAAAAAGTATAAAAAATATTATAATAGTAATAAGAGGAAAATAACATGAGTAAAATTTATGAATATATTTGCAATAATAAAACCAAAAATTTCATTGTTATATTTGCGTTTATTACAATATTGACATATACGTTAATGCTAACAAATATTTTTGGGTTAATAAGTGAATTTGATCGAACTTATATGCTAGATTTATCAATATTCTATAGTGGAGAAGCATTTATCGACAATTTCTCTACAATAACTACGCAACAAATATACTATTATCAAGTAATTCATATCATTGATTATGTATTTATATTGTCTTTCTATCCGTTACTAGCAATAATCATTGCTAGAATAATTAAAAAGCAATATTATTACTTATTCATTATCCCTTTATTATCAATGATATTTGATTTTATTGAAAATATTATCATTGACTTACATGTGCATTATAATTTATCTAAAACAATGGGAACAATTAGTGGAATTTCTACATTACTAAAATTTAATTTCATTTTTATATCAATCATTGTATTAATAATAATTCTAATAAGGAAGTTAAAAGAGAATGGGAATATTAAAATATCAAACAATTGAAACAGAAAGATTAGTATTAAGATATCCAAAAAAAAGTGATTATAATTATCAGTTTAAATATCTATCCAAAAAGGATAATTTTCCTTATGCAGATTATGCGATAACCAAGAAGAAAGATGACGTTAAGATATTTTTCAATCGAATGTTAAAAGATCAAGAAGTAACTTCACTTTTCTGGATGATTTGCTTAAAAGAAGGAGATATACCGATTGGTACTATTTCAGCATGGAATGTTGATTTTGATAAAAATTCAATAGAATTTGGATATAGTTTATATCCTGAGCATCGTGGAAAAGGATATATGAAAGAAACCTTATTAAGTATTATCGATTACTGCTATTTTGTATGTGGATTTAATGTATTTGATATTTGGACGCATAAAAAAAATACAGTATCAATTAGACTAGCTAGAAGACTAGGGTTTAAATTTGGTGGATATATTACTGAAAAGGCTAAAAATGAAGATGGAAATATTACTTATGCTACATATAGATTAGAAAAATACTAATTGACAAAATTAAATATTTAAGGTAATATGTTATTAGATTTAAGAAGGAGGGATGTTCTATGACAGTGAACACAAATAACAAAAACTTAATAGATACATCTACTAGCAAATAAATCCTATTTCTATATTAATTTAAGGACTAATTTGTAGTCCTTTTTTGTTTGCTTTAGATGTATCATCTTAATTAAAAAGGAGGTGACATGTTGAAAGACAAACAAGCTAATAACTCTCTATTAAAAGGTCAGATAATTTCAGTATTTAGAGATAGATATCTTGTCGAATTTGATAACAAGAAATTAATGATGGAAGTAAGTGGAAGGTATAAACATATACACTATTTAAAGAGTGAATATCCACAAATTGGTGATTATGTAAACTTTAGAGAAGTTGACCAATATTTAGGAATCATCGAGAGTATATGTCCAAGAAAAAGTGTATTAGAAAGATTAGATGTAGGTAAAATTAAAGAAAAACATATATTAGCTACTAATATTGATATAGTATTTATATGTATCTCAGTGAATAACGATTTTAATATAAAAAAATTAAGAGATTTTCTTAGTTTAACTTATGATTCAAATTATGAAACAATCATTTTACTTACAAAAAAAGATTTAACTGACAAAATAGAACACTATATCGAAAAAACTAAAGAAGTTACTGAAAACCAAATAATAGCAATCTCTGCATATAATAACGAAGATATAGAAACCATTAAAAACATAACTAAAGATAATCTTTCTGTTTTTATAGGAAGTAGTGGTGTAGGGAAATCGACTTTAATTAACAAATTAATAGGCGAAGAACACTTTAAAACGAATTCAATAAGGGTAAGTGATTCACAAGGAAGACATACTACTGTAAACAGAGAATTAATACATTTAGAATATGGTGGAAGTGTGATTGATACACCAGGAATTAGAATTGTATCCTCATACTTTGTTTCAGAAAATAATTTTGAAGATATTAAATCGTTAAGTGAAGGGTGCTACTACAATGATTGTACCCATCATGATGAACCTGGTTGCATGGTAAAAAAAGCACTAAGTACAGGCGAATTAGATATTGATAGATATAATCAATACCTTAAGGCAATGAGGTTAAATAGGTTTATTAGAAAAAGAGAGTTAGAAAGAGAAAAATTGCAAAATAAAAGATTTGGAAAGGGAAGATAAAAATCTTCCTTTTTAAATTATTTAAATTGTATATTCTTATAAATAATTTTTTTCCTATGATATAATAAAATATCGGAGGAATTAATATGAAGAAAATTTTAACATTTCTATTAATGTTCTCAATGACATTTTTACTTATTTCTTGTGACTTCTTAGATAGTCTAACTAGTGAATCTAACAATACAACTGAAGCCATAACAGATGTACCGACTACTATTAATGAAGATACTGAATCGTCAATTGAAACAACTATAGAAGTAACAACAATTGTTGAAACAACAACAGAGACAATAATCACTACTGAAGTAACAACAGCTCCAGTGACAACAGCCCCAGTGACAACTGTTCCAGAAACAACAACAGAAGTAACAACACAACCAACAACTGAAACTACTTCAGAAACAACTACGCAAAACACAACCGAACCAATAATACCAACAGGTTATAATCTGGTTCAAGATGAAACTTATTGGGATGGTATCCCTACAATAGGTACGCCTAAAGTTTTGGTATTTGTTGTGGATTTTCCTGATAGTCAAATTGAAGATGACGCAGAAGTATTAAGTGATATGGAAATAGCTTTTAACGGAAGCGATACAGAAATTGACTATGAATCCCTTAATAGCTATTATCTAAAGAGTTCATATGGACAATTAGACTTAACAGCTGATATTTTCGGTGTTTATACAGCTGATTATAATGCTAGTTATTACGAACAACAATATGAAACTGAGTATTCAGATTCTGACTTAGTATATGAAATAGTAGAAGCTTATTCAACTCAGATAGACTATTCAAACTATGACTATGATGATGATGGTATGATTGATGGAATATACATCATTTATAATAAGCCGTATGATTTTGATTCTGAAATTTGGTGGGCTTACCAAACAATTTATATGTATAATGGTGATATATTTAATGGAGTAGAACCTTTATTTTTTACTTGGTGTAGTTTAGATTTCTTTTATGATAATCCATCAGAAGAAATAGATGCTAGAACTGTAATTCATGAAACCGGACATATGCTAGGATTAGATGACTATTATGATTACTATGAAGGAGATATTTACAACAACTCAGGAGGCTTAGATGGCATTGATATGATGGATTCTACTATGGGAGATCATAATCCTTTTTCTAAGATATTATTGGGTTGGGTAACCCCATATGTAGTAGAACAATCAATGACTGTCGATATCGCTCCATTTATCGAAGAAGGAAATGTAATATTATTAATAGATGAATGGAATGATACAATTTTTGATGAATATATTCTAATTAGCTTTTATACACCAACAGGACTAAATGAGGCAGATAGATATTACTTATTCTCAAATCCTGGAGTAGTAATGTTTCATGTTGATGCTAGATTAGGAAACACGACATCAGAATACTATCCATCTATATACACTTATAATAATACTGATACAGAGTTTATGTTGATTAAGTATATTGAAAAAAGCATTCAAACTTCAACAAGTGTTAATAACGCAGATTTATTCTTAATAGGCGATTCGTTCGGTGATGTAATTTATTCAGACTATACTTGGCATGATGGTTCATATGTAGCTGTAATAATCACTATTGTTTACATTGATGATGAAAAAGCAACAATTAATATAGAGTTCAATTAAAAAGAAGACAAGGTAGTCTTCTTTTTTTTATAACAAAAAAGAGCGCTATTTAGCGCTCTTAATACTATAATTCAGTTGTTTTTATTATAATTCTTTTTACAATTTCAACTGCTTTATTCATTTCTTGAATTGAAGCGTATTCATATGGTCCATGATAATTATATCCACCAGTTCCTAGATTAGGACATGGTAAACCAAGATAAGTTAATCTAGCTCCATCCGTTCCACCTCTGATAGGTTCAATAATTGGTTCTATATCTTCTTCCTTAATAGAATTAATCGCAATATCAACGACATATTTATAATCTTTTAAGATTTCATTCATATTGAAATATTGATCTTGAATATCTAAAATACAACTTTGATCACCATATTTCTTGTTGATTAATTCACAAGCATTGATGAACTCTTCTTTTTGTTTCTCAAACAAATCTCTATCATGATTTCTTATAATATATATAAGCTGAGTTTTTTCAACAGAACCATTAATAGTAATTAAATGATTAAATCCTTCATAATTTTCTGTATGTTGAGGTCTTTTTTTCTCAGGCAATAAATGATCAAATTCATAAGCAACATTAATAGAATGTACCATTTTATCTTTTGCAGATCCAGGGTGAACAGATTTGCCATTAATCGTTACTTTAGCTCCAGCAGCATTGAAATTTTCATAAGCAATTTCTCCAACTGTTCCACCATCTAATGTATAACCAAAATCAGCGTTTAGTTTTTTCATATCGATGAATTTAGTACCATTACCAACCTCTTCATCAGGAGTGAATAGAATTACTATTTCACCATGTTTGTATGCTGGATTATTAGTTATATATTCAGCTATAGTCATTATTTCAGCTACACCTAATTTATCATCAGCGCCTAAAAGGGTTCTACCATCAGTTACTACTAAATCTTGTCCAATATTGTTTTTAAGTGAAGGAAATACTGATGGTTTTAAAATGACATTATGTTCTTCATTTAATATGATATTATTTCCATCATAATTCTCTATAATTCTGGCTTTAACGTCTTTCCCAGATGCGTCAGGAGAAGTATCCACATGAGCTATTAATGCTAATTTAGGCACATCTTTATCAATATTACTATCGATTCTACCAATAAGATATCCATATTCATCTAACTCATTTTTAATACCTAATTCATCTAATTCTTTTTTTAAGAATTTTAGTAATTCAAACTGCTTAGCAGTAGAAGGATAATCATCCATATCACTCTTAGATTGAGTGTCAAATTTTACATAGTTAAAAAATCTTTCTAAAACTTTCATAATTTCACCTTTTTCTTTTCGCTAATAATATTATATACTATTATATATAATAGTCTATAGCTTTTGTAAAAAAAACACAAGCTAATCATAAATTATAAATTCATGTTATAATTATATTAAGGTGAAAATATGTTAATTTATAAAGCACATAAACAAAAATCAAGCGATAGATTTGCTGTTAAACTGATGGCTCAAGCCCAAAAAATAGAAGCAGTGAAGAATCGCGATGACGTAAATTTTAAATTCGTATACTCTTCAATTCTTTCAGAAAATTACACTTACCCGAAGAACATACTTTATGAAAAAGTAGAAGTTGCCGGAATTACTGTAGAGTGTATATCCAGAAAGCATGAAGAAAATAAGTATGCAATCATCCAACTACATGGAGGAGCATACGTTTTTAACTATAATGATGCGTATAGGAAAAATGCACTAGAATATTTGAAGTGTATCAATAACGTTAAAGTCTTTTCACCAATCTATAGTCTAGCACCTGAAAAACCATACCCTCATGCGTTTAATGAATCAATTGAAGTATATAAATATATTCTTAATGAAGGATTTAAACCAAATAATATCATGATTGTTGGTGATTCAGCAGGAGGCGGATTAGCGATCGCCTTAACACTATATTTACGAGATCATAATATTCCTTTACCGAAAGCATTAATAACAATGTCAGCGTGGACAAATCTAGCCATGAATGGAAAATCACATACAAAAAACTATTATGTAGATCCAATGTTTGGCGAAGGAACAAAACCCTTAGACGTAAAAGCTTATGTAGGTGAAAATGATGTAAAGAATCCTTATATATCTCCTAGATATGGTGATTTTACAAGATTCACTGATATGTTGATGTTTGTTGGTGGGAATGAAATAATCTTATCTGATACTACAGATGTAGCCAATCTGGCAAAAGCAAATAATGAAGTTTTCGTACACAATTTTTTAGGAATGTTCCATGTGTTTCCTTTTGGCTATAAAAAAATGGCTTCATCTAGAAAAGCATGGAAAATAATAAAAGAATACATAAATAATAAATTTAAAGGAATACAAATGATTACAGATACTACAAAACATCAAGACTGGTTTAAACTAGATAATTCAGGAAAGATATTCCCCGAAGTATCTAATCAAAGAGAAACAAATACATTTAGAGTTCAAGTAACTCTAACAGAAAATATAGACCCAGAAATATTACAACTTGCATCCTTAGGGATACTTGAAAGATATCCAATGTTTAAAGTAAGAATGAAACATGGAATTTTTTGGAATTATCTAGATTATAATACGAAACCATTTGTAATACAAAAAATGGATCATAAAGTATGTTCGGGTATGAATCCTAGGGATAATAACTGTTACCTTTTTAAGATATTATATCGAAACAATATCATCGCAATAGAAATGTTCCATTCTTTAGCGGATGGTGGAGGTGTAATAAAATTATTACAATCTTTGTCTTTTGAATACTTAAAATTAAAAGGTAAAAATATATCTCCTGACAATATTATAAAAACTAAAAATGAAAGACCAACAAAAGAAGAATATGAAGATGCTAACAATAAATATTACAATAGTAAAAACAGAAAAAACATTCCTGAAAAGAAAGCATATCGAATTAAAGGGACCCAACTTCCAGATAACAACACTGGATTAGTATCAGGAACGATATCTACTAAAAAAATGATTGAATTATCAAGAAGTAAAGGTCTTACGATGACTCAATACTTCTCTGCACTTATGATGTATGTAATCTATAATACTCAAATAAAATATAGAGAACATCTTAAAGGTAACCAATCACCTGTTAAAATCTTTGTTCCAGTTAATTTAAGAAAATATTTTCCATCAGAAACATTAAGAAATTTTTCTAACTTTGTTAAAACAGATTTAGTAATGACTAGTTCAGATATTACTTTAGAAGAATTATTTGATTTAGTGAAAAAACAATTTACTGAAGGCATGACAAAATCAGAATTAATTAGAAAAATGAGTGAAAATGTTGCTTTCGAAAAAAATGTATTCTTAAGATTTCTTCCATATTTTATTAAAAAATATGCACTAAAAATAGGATATAATATGCTAGGAATGAAGTTAAACACAATGAGTTTAACAAATATTGGTAAAGTAGATTTTCCTGAGTCTATGCAACCATATATCGTTGATGTATCAGCGGCAGTATTTGCAGGTTATTATAATGCAGTTAACTGTTCAATATTATCTTACAAAGACAAACTAAAAATTACTTTTACAAGGTCAATTATTGAAACAACTCTAGAAAGAGAATTCTTTAGACATTTTACGGACTTAGGATTTGATGTTGAAATAGAAAGTAATTATGTGGAGGAATTTATATGAAAAAATGTGACAAATGTAATATAACAATTGAAACTAAACAGCAATATTGTCCTTTATGCCATCAAGTGTTAAGTGGTGAAACTGATCCTACATTTAAAGAGATATATCCTGAATATGTTTCTCTAAGAAGAAAAGTTCTTCCTCTAACCAAAAAACTCTTATTATTTATATCAATGAGTTCCATCATTATATTAGGTATCATTAACATCGCTGACTCAAGCGGGACTTACTGGTCATTAATACCAATTGGATCAATTATCTATTTTTGGTTTTTAGTTAGAGTAGGAGTATTCTCTAGAAGAAATATTGCCTTTAGAATTGGGTTATTAACGATTTTATTGATTCTATTATTAATTTATATTGATTATTCAACAGTAATGTCAAATAATGGATGGTCAGTTGATTTTACAATGCCGCTACTATTATTTAGTTGCAATTTAGCAATATCATTTATTATTTGGATCAGAAGATTAAATTATCGAGATTATTTTTTCTATCTTTTAATCATAATCATATTTTCTATCATACCTATCGTTTTAGTATTTGTAAATGTAGTTGATAAAGTTTGGCCATCTATTACCTCATTCTCTTTAGCAATTACGATATTACTATTTATTATTTTCTTTTTCCCAAAATCAATTAAAGAAGAAATTAAAAAAAGATTTCATGCATAAGAAAATCCTCTACGATTGTAGAGGATTTATTTTTTAACCAATGATAATTCTTTCAGTTGCATATTCAATATTTGATACTGGAGGATGACCCCAATTTTTATTCATAATACCAAAGATGGTAATAGGACCAAGTCTACCTAAGAACATTAACGTTGAAAGTAATACTTTCGATGCTGGCATTAAGAATGGTGTAATACCCATACTAAGTCCAACAGTACCAAATGCACTAAATGTTTCAAATAACATTTTAATAAATGGCATATCATAATTTGGATTTCTAGCTTCAATTCCTGCTAATATAATAAATACTGTAATCGTAGAAACCAGAGCTAATATAACCAAAGTAAATGCTTTAATTCTTGAATCAATTCCAATCTTCCTATTATTAACTATCGTAGGTTTACCACTTAAAAAACTCTTTATAGATTTAAATAAAATATAGAATGTAGTAGTCTTTACCCCACCACCTGTTGAGTTAGGTGATGCACCAATAAACATAAATATAATAATGACAATTAATGTTGAGTAAGAGAACATATTCATATCTACAGTAGAAAAACCAGCAGTTCTAGTAGTAATACTTTGGAAAACAGCTTCTAACCAAGTAACATTAGTCCACTCTAAAAATTTAATCAATAAAGCCCCTGAAACGATTAAGAATAAAGTAGTTTTCAATACTATTTTTGAATACAAACTTAATTCAGACCATTTTCTTTTTGCCAAAATATCTCTAATAACAATGAAACCAATACCACCAACAATAATTAGCAACATTGTATTAATATTAAGCAACACATTTGAACTATAAGCTTGAATAGAAGTAGAACCTAAAATATCAAAACCAGCATTATTAAATGATGAAATTGAATGGAATGCGGAGATACCCAGGGCTTTCCAAAACTCAAATTCTTGAATGAAAACAATAAAATTAATAATCGTACCAAACATCTCAATAATTAAAGTTGTAATAATAATTGATCTTAC
The DNA here is from genome assembly GCA_964655885.1 of uncultured Candidatus Izemoplasmatales bacterium. Classification (GTDB taxonomy): domain Bacteria; phylum Bacillota_I; class Bacilli_A; order Izemoplasmatales; family Hujiaoplasmataceae; genus 4572-104. The sequence continues at coordinate 10,164 of CAZZPD010000041.1, forward strand.
TAATCTTACAACACCGGACAAAGAATGTTGATTTAATGCTTCTTTAATTATATACCTTTCAGTAACTCCAATTTTAATACCTAAAACAATTAAAACATAAATTGCTATAGTAACAATACCTATACCCCCGATTTGAATTAGTAAAGCTAATACAACCTTACCAAAGATAGAAAGTGTGGCACTGATATCAGGAATTGTTGAAAGTCCTGTAACACACACAGCTGATGTAGAAATGAAAATTGAATCTGCCCAACTAAGTGCTTCAGCAGTTTGTGTTGAAATTGGTAATTTTAAAAGGAAAACTCCTAAAACAATAATACCTAAGAAACTTATAACGATGATAGCTAAAGGAGTAATTTTACGTTTTTTCATAGAGATCTTATCCTTTCAGAACAAACAAAAATTTCTATGATATTATACTACTTTTAGTCAAAATTAGCAAATTCTTATAAAAATAATTTATGTAATACTTAAATAAAAATTTTTTGATATAATATATATATAATAATTAACGGAGGTATAAATGTTAGTACTTATAGGACCAAGCGCATCAGGAAAAACAGAATCCGCTAAAATAATGATCAATAGATATCCAATTTCTCGTGTAGTGACCTGTACTACAAGAAAAAAAAGGATTAATGAGATTGATGGTTTTGACTATCATTTTTTCAGTATTGAAGAATTTAATAAACTAAAAGAAGAAGATTATTTTATTGAAACAGCTATTTATAATAATAACTACTATGGAACACCAAAAAACGAGTTAGGCGATAATAAATTCATCATTCTAGAACCTCAAGGATTTAAATCATTAATCGAAATTAATCCTTGTCCTATCGTAGCTATATATCTAAAAACAGATGAATCAATAAGAATTTCTAGAATGAAAGAAAGAGAAGATAAAAATAAGGACATTATCAAAAGAATAGAATCTGATAGATCTGATTTTTGTTTAGATAAGATTCAAGGGTTAGACTTAATAATAGACACATCTGAAATGTCTTTATCAGATGTGGCAGATGAAATATATAGTCAATATAGAAAACTATTAAAAACTAAGAAAGAATCATATTATGGATCTAAAAATTAGAAAAGCAGAAAAAAAAGATGTATCAGATATTCTTAAACTAATAAAAGGGTTAGCTAAATACGAAAAATTATCAAATGAAGTTACTGCAACAGAAGAAATATTAGAAAAAGAAATATTTGAAGACAAAAGAGCAAATGTAATATTAGCTTCTATTGAAAATCAAGTTATTGCTTTTGCATTGTATTTCTATAATTTTTCAACATTTAAAGGAAAAAAAGGATTATATTTAGAAGATATTTATGTAAATCCAAAATTTCGTAATCAAGGAATAGGAAACCAATTATTTGACTATTTAAAAAGCGAAGCAAAAGCCCAAAATTGTGGAAGAATGGAATGGGTTTGCTTATCATGGAACACAAAAGCAATAGACTTTTATAAAAGAAAAAAAGCTGTTAGTTTAGACGATTGGATTAACTTCAGAATTGATGAATCTGATTTTTAAGCAAAACAGTTGTCAAAACGAAAAACATTTGTTAAAATAAATTGAATTTTAAATAGGAGGAACCAATATTATGCCAGTAAAAGTAACAACAGAAACATTTAAAAAAGAAGTATTAGAATCAGAAGTACCAGTAATCGTAGATTTCTGGGCACAATGGTGTAGACCTTGTTTGATGCTAGCACCTGTTTTAGAAGAAATAGCAAAGGATTTCGATGGTAAAGTTAAAGTTGCGAAAGTAAACGTTGACCAAGAAGGTTATTTAGCTAACCAATATCGTATCTCTAGTATTCCAACAGTTTTATTATTTGAAAATGGTCAATTAAAAAATCAAGTTATCGGTTTAATGAGAAAAGAAGATTTAGTTAAAAGATTAGGCCTTTAATATGTATGATGCAATAGTAATCGGTGGTGGGCCAGCAGGTGCTACCGCCGCTATTTATTTACAGAGATTTAAGAAAAATGTACTGTTAATCATGAAAGACTCAGGAGCTTTAGGAAAAACAGCACATATCGATAACTATTATGGTTTCGTAGAAACGATAACTGGACCAGAATTATTAGAAAAAGGAATTAACCAAGCTAAAAGATTAGGTG
>CAZZPD010000042.1:0-11243 GCA_964655885.1 uncultured Candidatus Izemoplasmatales bacterium
CCGAACCACCACTTCAAAAACGTAAATAAGCCATCAAATGATGGCTTTTTTTATTACTTATTAAATACCCAATCTATATTTTTAAACATCAAAGTAAAAAATATGGTAAAAAACTAATTTTGTGGTATGATTGATAAAGAGACATTTAAGAGTAACTCAGCGCTTTATGATTTAAGATATGATGCTCAAGAGGGAACTTTTATCATGTTTCTAAATGATTTAATGAGCGATCAAACATTTAGAGGTTTGGCTAGGAGCAGATTAAATACTTCTTCAATGAAAGCTTCACATTTAAACTATCGAAGAGTTGTTAATAAAAACAAAATAGTATTTTTATTCTTATTGGCTAAAGCCGGTGTCACACATACAACAATTTATCCAGATAAAGATTTATCACATGAAGTTTGTAAGATTATTGAAAAAACAAAAATAATTAGTGGATTTATTAATCGTATTGATAGTTTTAATAGAAGTTTTGATGAATATTTAGAAGAATTCAAATGGAATTTAGTTTTAGTTAATAGTGATATTTTACATGTTAAGTCGTTGTTAAAAGTTTATATTGCGAATGAGGGAATAGTTCAGTTTTTAATGACGGATTATTTGCGAATACTTGCTTATAGAAAGCAAGTTATTAAAATAAATAATACTAATACAAGTAATGATTTTAATGAATCAGTTAATAAATTAATACTTGAGTCTAGCGAGTTTTTTTTAAGTATTTATTAGTTTAAATTTGATTTCTTTTCTTTTTACATAATATTTTCTTAATACCCCCTTTAAAAACAACTTGGTTTTGATAAATCAAGTTGTTTTTTTTGAGTAAATATGTTATAAATAAGAGAAACATAACAAATGTTATCTTATTTTTAGAACGGAGATTTAAAGAAGAGATGGAAAAGTACAAAGTAATTGAAATTAAGAAGAATGTTTTAGCTAATAACGATGAGTTAGCTAAAAAAGTAAGAGAAGATGTTTTGTCAAAGAATGTTTTTTTATTAAATTTAATGTCTTCACCAGGTTCGGGGAAAACCACAACTTTAGTTAGAACTATTGAGTGTTTGAAGAAAGACTTTAAAATCGGGATAATCGAAGCGGATATTGATTCTGATGTTGATGCATTAACAATTTCTAAGTCTAATGTTAAAGTTATTCAGTTGCATACTGGAGGTATGTGTCATGTAGATGCTAATATGACTAAGTTTGGTTTAGAGGAACTTGGAGTTGAAGGTTTAGATTTAGTTGTTTTAGAGAATATCGGTAATTTAGTTTGTCCAGCGTCTTTTGATACTGGAGCTACTAAAAATGTAATGATTCTTTCAGTTCCTGAAGGAGATGATAAACCGCTTAAGTATCCAAAGATGTTTAAGATTGTTGATGTGTTGTTAATAAATAAAATTGATGCTATTGATTATTTTGATTTTGATTTAGAAGCTGTTCAAAAAAGAGCTAAGGAGATTAATCCGGATATATTAGTATTACCGATTTCAGCTAAGAAAGGTGATGGATTTGATCCTTGGATTAGTTGGCTTAAGAATCAACTTAAAGGTAATAGATAAAATGGAAAAAGTAAATGTTGTATTAAAATTAGCTAATAAGATTAGTAATAAGAAGATGGGTTCTAAAAATGGAATAACTGTTTTGGACCCTGAATATAGAATTTTAGAACCAGTTGTTACTGATGAGATGGCAGAAGTTGGTTTGTTTTTAAAGTTTAGAGTTCATCAATCAGCTGAGGATATCGCAAAAGCATCAGGTTTAGCTGTAGAATATTGTTACCAGAAGTTACTAGAATTAGCTGATGCTGGTGTGTCTTTTGTTAATAACGAGAATGGAGTAGATGTGTTTTGGCATGATACTTGGATTCCTGGTGTTATGGAGATGATGGCTAATAATTTACCTAACGTTAAAAAACATCCTGAAATAGCTGTGGCTTTTAATGATTATGGAATTGTAAAAGGTCCTAAGACCGCAGGAGCTTTTCCAGTTGGTAAAGGTTTGATGAGGGTAATACCAATTGAAAGTGCAATTAAAGCAGATACTAGAAAAGCATCTTATGAAGAAATATCGGGGTATTTGGATGAAGCTACAGTTTTTTCTGTTTCTGATTGTGCATGTAGAACTGCTAGAGAAGCAATGGGAGAAGGTTGTGGACATTTAAAAGAAGATATGTGTATCCAGTTGGGACATGCGGCTGAATATTATATTAGAACAGGCAGAGGTAGAGCAATCACTAGAGAAGAAGCGTATGATATTATCCATAGAGCTGAAGAAAATGGGTTGATGCATCAAATTCCAAATTTAGATGGTTCTGGTAAGACTCATGCTATTTGTAATTGTTGCGGTTGTTCATGTTTTTCTTTGAGAAGTGCTGAAATGTTTATGAACGCGGATATGGTAAGGTCAAATTATGTAGCTGAGGTTGATGAGGAAAAATGTGTAGGTTGTGGAGAATGTGTTGATAATTGTCCTACAAATGCCGTTAAATTAGGTCAATCTTTATGTTCAAAGACTCCTTTAGTAGAGTATAAGACATTAGTTACTCCTAGGGATACAGACTTTACTTTAGATATGTTTAACGAGAATTATCGATATAATCGTGAACAAACAGTTCCGTCTGGTTCAGCGCCTTGTAAGAGTGAGTGTCCAGCGCATATTTCAATTCCGGCATATATTCAACTTGCAGCTAAAGGGAAGTATAAAGAGGCATTAAAATTGATTAAAAAATATAATCCTTTTCCTGCAGTATGTGGAAGAGTATGTCCAAGACTCTGTGAACAAGCTTGTACAAGAGGAGATATTGATGATCCTGTAGCTATTGACGATATTAAGAAGTTTATTGCTGAACAGGATTTAGTTGAAGAAAATCGATATGTTCCTGAAATTAAACATGATTATGATAAGAAAATTGCGGTTATTGGATCAGGACCTTCTGGACTTTCTTGTGCTTATTATTTAGCGGTAGAAGGTTATAAAGTTACTGTTTTTGAAAAAGAGAAACAAGTTGGTGGAATGTTGATGTATGGTATTCCAGGGTTTAGGTTACAAAAAGATGTTATTAGTGCTGAGATTGATATTATTAGAGAGCTTGGTGTTGAATTTAAAACTGAAACTGAAGTAGGGAAAGATATTACTATTGATGACTTAAGAAGTGAAGGGTTTAAGGCTTTTTATTTAGCGATTGGAGCACAAAAATCTAGAAGTTTAGGTTTAGAAAATGAAGATGCTGGAAATGTTTTTTCAGCGGTAGATTTTTTAAAGAGAGTAAATGTAAATGAACAAGCTGAGTTAAAAGGTCATGTTGTGGTTATTGGCGGAGGAAACGTTGCGATTGATGTAGCTAGATCTTGCGTTAGACTTGGAGCTAGACAAGTTTCTATATTCTGTTTAGAGTCTAGAGATAAGATGCCGGCTTTAGAAGAAGAAATAGAAGAAGCATTAAGTGAAGGTATAGATATCTATAATGGTTATGGACCTAAAGAGTTAAAGAAGGTAAATGAGTTAGTAAATGAAGTTGTATTTAAAAAGTGTCTTTCAACTCACGATGAAGAAGGTAGATTTTCTCCTTTATTTGATGAAAACGAAACATATGAAGTTAGTTTAGATAGTGTTGTTCTTTCTATTGGGCAAGCTGTTGATTCAGATTATTTTAAAGATAATACTGGAGTAGATATTAGAAGAAACAATACTATAATTGCGGATAGTTTAACTTTACAAACAAATGTTAAAGATATCTTTACTGGTGGTGATTGTTATACAGGTCCTAGATTTGCAGTAGATGCAATTGCGGCTGGAAAGAATGCGGCTATTTCAATTCATCGATTTGTTAATGTTGGGCAAAGCCTTACTATCGGCCGTTTCCATAATCCTTTTCTAGCATTAGATAAAGAAAATCTATCACCAATTTCTTATGATAGTATTCCTAGACAAGTAGCTAAAGGCGATGAGAGTTTTGCTTCTCATAAACTATTTAAAGAAACTGCCGGGCTTCTAACTGATGAACAAGTTAAACTTGAAGCTTCAAGGTGTTTGAAGTGTGGACAAGCAAAAGTTGATCCGTTTATGTGTGTTGGTTGCGGTCAATGTACAACTAAATGCCAATTTGATGCGATCAAGTTAGTTAAGGTTTATAATGAAGAAGGAGTTACATTTAAAAAGTTAAAACCAGTAATTGTAAAACATATACTAAAAAGAAAGATCAAGATGACTTTTAATAAAATTAAAGATAAGTTTAAATTGAGAAGATCATAATATGCATGAATTGGGAATTGTTATTCAAGTAGTAGAGACTATTGAAAAGATTTTTAAAGAACAAAACTTAACTAAGGTTGATAAACTGGTTTTAGAAATTGGAGAAGCTTCAGGAGTTGTTCCTCATTATATAGAAGATGTATATCCTATTGCTATTGAGCAATCTTTTTTAAAAGATATGAAATTGGAAATGATTATTATACCTGCAGAAGGTGTTTGTGAATGCGGTGAAATATATAATCTTATGAAGTACAACGGAATTTGTCCTAAATGTTCTAGTAAAAAGTTTAGTGTTACGAGTGGAAGGGAATTTAATATAAAGGAAATTGTTGCGTATTAAATAGTTTTTAAGAACTCAGTATTTGAGTTCTTTTTTCTTTAGTAAAAATAATAAAAATAACGATTGTTATTTTTATAAAAGTATGATATAACATGTATGAACATAACAAACGTTATTTTTATAAAATATATTTTAAAAGGAGATGCATGAGAAAATGTTTGTTTTTACACACGAGGTTTTTCAAACTATTTTAGTTTGGTTGCTAGTGCTTGCTGGTTTGTTCGGTTTAAATGAACTTACTAGAAGATTTAAGTGGGTTGGTCTAGCAACTTTTGTAGGGTTACCGGTAGTACTTACAATTCTTTGGTTTACTGTTTTGTCGGAAAGTACTTATACGGATTGGTTTCATTTGGTTAAAGTATATTCTTCTTTAGCTGGATGTATTGGTTTCTGGGCTATTAGATTTTTTGAGAAAAAAGATAAAGTCACAGGAGAAGTTGTATGGAGGCTTAGAGATCAAAAATGGGCTCTTTGTTTTCCTCCTTTAATATTAGCTATAAATATTATTGAAGCTTGTATTAGAGATTTTGAAATAGGTGTTAGTTATTTTAATCAATTTTCAGGACCAATTTCAGGCGATGTTACAGGGGTTATGGGTGGAGCTTGGAATTATATGAATGGTGTAGCTGGTATTTTGAATATTATCGCTATTACAGGTTGGTTTGGAATTGTTATTAGAAAACAAACTAAGAAAGATAAATCAAGAGATATGTTATGGCCAGATATGTTATGGTTTTGGATTATAGCTTATGATGTATGGAATTTCACTTATACTTATAATGCTATCCCTACTCATTCTTTCTATGCAGGACTAGCGTTATTAATAGCTCCAACTTTGTGTGCTTTTACAGTTGGAAAAGGTGCTTGGCTTCAACATAGAGCACAAACTTTAGCGATGTGGTGTATGTTTGCACAAACTTTCCCATTATTTCAAGATAGCGGTGATTTTGTAGTTAAAAGTGCGTATAATGAAAATGTTTATATGGTTTTAGGAGTAGTTTCTTTAGTAATAAACACTTTAGTAGTTGGATATATGATTTATAGAGTTTATAAAACTAAGAGAAATCCTTATAAGCAAGAACTATATACAGATTTAAAAGCTTATCAAGAAATTAAAAATTTGGCTTAAAATCAAGTTAAAGTGTGATATGATATTCTTATAGGATGTGATATCAATGGAAGAAATAAACAAAAGAAAACAACATATTATCGATTCAGCAATTTTGACTTTAAAGGAATTACCGATAGATCAGGTATCTGTTAGAAAGATTGCTAAAAAAGCTGGGTTAACAACTGGAGCTATTTATCATTTTTATAATAGTAAAGATGATTTGATTTTCGATTGTATGCAACAGTCTCTTTATTTCACTTCTAATCTATATCGTAGGGTTGAAGAAGGTAAATATCAACTAAAAGGAAAAGATTTATTGGATGAGATCAATCGCCAAGTAGAACAAAGAATTAGGAAGATAGAAGAACAAAAGTTGCATATTCAAATAATTAGTGATGTAATAAAAAAAGATGATGATTTAAAGAAAGAATATGTAAAGAATTATCGAAGGATGATTGATGTTGTTTCTAAGCTTTTTTCTGAGGCTTTTACAATAGAAGAGAGTAAATGCCAAAAATCAGTGGCTTCGATTTTAATTGCGGCTATAGATGGTATTGCTTTACAACAAGCGCTTGATGTTTTGCCGGAAAATATTGATTCTATCATTAAAACGTATATTAATTTTTTTAATGAAAGTATTCCTGAATATTTAAAAAAGCATTCTGAATGTTGTAGTAATGATTAATAAAGACAGAGTTTTTTCTTTGTCTTTTTTTCTATTATAAAAAGGGAGGTTTAATATAAAGTTTAAAGTTATATTAGTAGTATTGTTTTCGTTTATGTTGATTTCTTGTGGAAAACAAGATAATGTTGTTTTTTTAAACTATGAGACAGGTGTTGAAGAATATAAGTTTTCAAGCGAAGAAGTTTTAATATTGCCAAATGTAAGCAAGGATAATTTTGTTTTTATTGGTTGGACTGATGGTGAGAATTATTATGCTGGTCTTACAGAAGTAGATGTTAGTGGACTTACACTTACTCCTGATTTTGTAGCGATTGAAGAAGTTTTTACGAGTGTTTATATTAAGAATAATGGAGTTTATTTAGGCAATTACATTGGTGATTCTACGATTGTTGGAATACCTTATTATTGGAATGATTATTTAATTGTTAATGCGGATAGTTTTAGAAATAGAACAGATATAGAAAAGATTTTTTAGCTAGTTCTGTTTTGACTATACCGGAATTAAAACATCTTGAGTCTTTGACAGATTTTGCTTTTTTTGGTGATTTGATGGGTTATACCGAGGTTATGCTTATGGGGGAAGCTGAATTTATTCATATGATGACTGATAATGATTGTGTTTGGGGTGGAAAAGATTCTTTTGATAATGAAAATCCTCAAAAGTATGACAACTGCCCGGTTATTAGCGCGAAAAGAACGGTAGGTGCTGTAATTGCGGATAAAACATATTATAATTATGAAGTAATTCTAGATATCAACTATTATGGTGGAAATTCTAGATTAAGTAGATATAATTTTCCTTCCTCTTTAAAATATTTAATTCTTCCTCATTCTTCTTCTAATCTTTCTGGACTTCCAAGATATCTCTACCAAAATCATTTTGCTGATATGAAGTATATTGATGGTTTAGATGCGGATTTGTATTTGGAAAATGGTATGTTTATTCGTGAACGAGATGATGAATTAGAACTTATTTTTTATATCTCTGAAGAAGATGTAATTAAAATTGATAGTGATGTTTATACAATAAATATCGGTTTTGATACTAGCCCTAATATAAAAGAAGTCAAGGTTACAGGAAATGGTGGTTATTATAGTATCGATGGCATTATTTATAAAAATGATTCAACAACAAATGATATGACTACTTTAATTTACATTCCTAGGAGTTATGAAAAAAATACATTTACTATGCCTGATGATCTCTTAAATATTTATTCATTTTATAACGATAAGATCGAAGTGATTGAAGTTAATGATGATTTTCGCTATATAGAAACATTGTCAAGCATGTTTGTTAAATTAAAGTCCATTACAAATTTCGAGAATAATCCTAATGTCTATTATGAAGATGGTGTTTTTTATGAAGATGATACTAAAGAAGTAATAGTATTTGTAGATGCTAGTGTTAAAACTTTGGTTTTAAATGATAATGTCAAAAGTGTTTATAATTATGCGATTAAATCAGTAGAAGAGTTACAATTAAACGATTCTATTAATCATTTAATTTATCAAGCTCTACTTAACGTTAGTAATTTAAATAAATTAGTGGTTCCGAAAACAAATCCTTATCTTATTTATGAAGATAACGTTTTATATAGAGCTTCGGATAATTCTGTAATTTATAACAAAGAACTAGCTGATGAATATTATCTTCTAGCTATGTTAAACCCAGGCTATAATGAGGAATACAATATAGTTACAACACTAAATAATGAAATAACTAAGGGAAAGATAAGGTTTATATTAGGGGATCCTTTAGTGTTTAGCGTTCCAGTTTTTATTAATGGCCTTGAAGCATCTAGCTTTGCTTATACAAAAAAATTAGAGTCAATAACATTAAATGAATATATAGAGGTCTTGCCAAGAGACTTGTTTAGTTTGGAAAATTTAAAAAGTATAACACTAGAATCTAGTAATTTAGTAAGAGTTGAAAGTGATTATGATTTTGTTGAAAATCCAGATTTTCAAGAATCAATGTTATATATTTTAAATAGAGGCAGTATAGAACATATTTACGTGCCTAGAGATTTGTTGGAAGAGTACAAAACAGATGTTTTTTGGGGACAATTTTCTGATATTATTGAACCGATTTAATTAATATATCTTAGATTAGTTTTAGGTATAAATTTTTAGTGATTATTTTATTGGCTTTTAAAGGAGTATTATGGACAGAAAGCATATCTTAAGCAAAACTTTATTAACCAAAGTCAAAAAAAGTGATTATTGGTTTGGTTACGATTTTAATATGAATCTTTTTCGTGGTTGTGTCCACGGATGTATTTATTGCGATAGTAGAAGTGATTGTTATCAAGTGGGTAACTTTGAAGAAATCAAGGTTAAGATTAATTCAACTGAGCTTTTAAAGCAGGAATTATCAAGCAAACGAACTAAAGGTGTTATTTGTATGGGGTCAATGAGCGACCCTTATAATCCTTTAGAAAGAGAGTATGAGTTAACTAGGAAAGCTTTAGAATTAATAGCTGATTTTGGTTTTGGAGTTATGGTAATTACTAAAAGCAATTTGGTTTTACGAGATATAGATTTGCTTAAGAAGATTAATAAAAAAAATAAAGTTATAATAGGCTTTACCATTACGACTTTTGATGATGACTTAGGAAAGATAATTGAACCTAATGTAAATGTTTCTAGTAAACGTTTTGATGCAATTAAGACTCTAGTTGATGCTGGAATTACTTCCGGAGTTTTGTTGATGCCTTTACTACCATTTATCAATGATAATGTTAAAAACGTGATTGGAATTGTTGAAGAATCTAAAAAAGTAGGTGCTAGTTTTGTTTATCCTTTATTTGGAGTGACCATAAGAGATGGTCAAAGAGAATACTTTTATGATTCGTTAGATAAAAAATTTCCAGGGATTAAGGAAAAGTATATTTCTACCTATGGAAATAGGTATTATTGTGAAAGTTTGAATAAGAGTATTTTAGAGAGAGAGTTTAAGAAATCATGTGAAAAAAATAAGATTTTGTATAAGATGAATGAGATTAATTTAGAGATTTTTAAAAATGTGGTAATTGAGCAAATTAGCTTGTTCTAAAAAAATATTTTTTTTCATAAATAATATTGTAAGTTTAGTATTTAAAATGTATAATTATTACTAATTAAATAAAAAATTGCGACCTTATTTACTAACTTTTTTATTAGTTTTTAAGGTCGCTTATTTTTATAGGAGAAAGAGGTGAAGTTAAGATATGAAAATAAAGGTTTTGGCAATTGTTGGAGTAGTGGTAGCTGTTTTTTCAATAATCACAATTTTTAGTTATAATCATCTAGTTAATATGGATGAGGATGTAAGTTTATATTATTCTCAAATAGATAATCGCTTACAAGAAAGGCATGATAAGATAGGGCAAATTCTTGCGGTTGTCAATGGCTTGCAAGAGCATGCGGAAACTATTTATAATGCAATTACTGCGGCAAGAACGGCTTACGCTGAAGCAAAAGCAGCAAACGATATAGATGGTATGATTGAAGCTGATGCTTTAGAAGCAGTTGCTTTTACTGATGTCTTAATTGCTATTGAAGATAATCCATTAATAACAGCTGAATCTGGTTTTCAGAGTTTAATATATGAAATATCAGGTATGGAGTCAGCTCTTTCTCAAGCAAGAAAAGATTATAATGAAGCTGTTGCTGATTATAATAGAGGAGTAAGAAAATTCCCTTCAGTTATTTTTGCTAATCTGTTTGGTTTTGAAAGTGAAAGAGATTATTGGAAGATGAACGAAGGGGCAGATGAAGTTCCGGAGATTGATTTTGGAGATTGATGATGTCAAGATTTAAACTTATTGGTTTGTTCTTGTTTTTATTGGTTGCGATTGGGTATTGGATTTTTGCTGGCAGCAAAAAATATCCGTTGCCAACAGAATCTTATTACATAAATGATTATGCTGATGCATTACTGATGAGCACAAGGTCAACAATAGCTAGAGAATCTGAGAGACTATATAATTTTTCTCAAGATTATGAATTACCTGGTACGCAAATTGTTTTTGCGACTTTTTTGGTTGATAATGTGAATGAAATATCTGAATATGATAAAACGGAAATTTATAGAGAATGGGGAATTGGAAATAATGATATGGGTTTTCTTCTGATTATGTTTTTTACTCAAGAAGGAGATAATTTAAGTTTGGTAGGGACTAAATGGGAACCTGGATATAGGATGGAACAGTTCTTGCCACCTTCGAGGGTAAATAGTATATTAAATGATTCTCTTTATAATGATGAGTACATCGATAGTTTAGATATGGGAGTTGCTAATTGTTTATATCGGATATTAGAAGTTGTTTATGTGAACGTATATGGTCAACTTAACTTTAATTACGATATGGATATGTATTATGATTATATTATTAACTATGATAGAGATGAATTTTATGATACTAAACCAATGAGTATGTTCAGTTATTTGTTTTCTGAGAACGCATTTATTTTTGATCAAGTATTTTTCTTTTTACCAGTAGCTTTCTTTGTTACAGTTGGAGGGTTTGGTATTTTTAAAGCTGGTGGAGGGAGAAGTGGTGGCTTGGGTGGATTTAAAAGAAGGTAGTATAATAATTAAATAAATTAATTTTTAAACGGAGGTATGAAATGAGAAAAATATTAAGAATCATTATTTTAACTGTGATGGTAACTTTTTTATTTGGTTGTGATTTATTGGGAAATGTTACAACTAATAATAGCTCGACAGACACAAGTTCTAGCCTTATAAGCACTAATAAAACTGAGTTTACTATTACTTTTATCGTTAATGGTGGTGTCGCAGTAGGATCTATAACTATAGATGCTGGAAGTACAATTATGCTGGTTCCGACAATAAAAGATGGATATGT
>CAZZPD010000043.1:0-10564 GCA_964655885.1 uncultured Candidatus Izemoplasmatales bacterium
AAGTTACACCAGAAGAAATTGAGTTAGAAGTAGAAAATTTATTATAAAAAAAGAGTAATGCTTTCGGCATTACTCTTTTACTACTATAGCGTCAATTTCTACTAAAACATCTAAAGGTAATCTAGCAACCTCAACCGCAAATCTTGCAGGTTTATGGTCTCCAAAGAAATCAGCGTAAACTGCATTCATATCTTTAAACATATTCATATCTTTTAAAAATACGCCACATTTAACTATATTTTCTTTTTTTAATCCAGCTTCGTTTACAATACCTAAGATATTTTTTAAACTTTGTAAAGTCTGTGATTGAATATCACTACCTGCAGGTTTCATTGTTTCTGGAACGTATGGTATTTGACCCGATACATATAATGTATCTTTGACCATAATTGCTTGACTATATGGGCCTACAGCAGCTGGTGCATTTTTAGTACTTATCGTTTTCATTTTAATTTCCTCCTACAATTGTCATTTTATTAAACTTAACGATTTTTGGTGTTATCACATTTCTTGATTGAACAGTTTCTTTAGAAAAATACATTTCTTTTTGTGCTTCTTTAATATTTGTTGATACTGCGCCTTGTGTTAATGGAATTTCTTTGTTTCCATCATGATAAATAGCTAATCTAAATTCTCCTCCAAAGAACCCAGTCATTGGATCCATTTGGAATGCACTAAATGATATAACTTCTAAATAAGGAGTTTCTCTTAAATCATTTTCAGTTTGATTTCCACCAGATACAATAAGATTTCTTAAATTACCAGTAGGGTTTAAATTGAAATAATAAGCATATCTAGTATTAGCTAACATATTCTTTAATATACCATTTTCAATAATAGTTTTCTCTTCTAATAAGAATCCATCAGCGTCATAATAAGTATTATCAATTGAATTTGGTATTTGTGGTGTAGCTTTAATAGTGACTAAATCACCAAATACTTTTTCACCTTGAATATTATCTCCAACAGAATTTTCATGTAAGTGATTATATTTAGAATCAGCTGATGCTTGATTTATATAGTAATCCCAGAATTCGTTTATTGCTTTACCATTTATAATAACAGGAATGTTATCTAACTTAGGTGTTTTAATTGCTTTTGCTCTTAAGGATGCATATTTTAATTGATCTCTAATAGATGTTTTTATAAATGCTCTATCAAAATCGCTAAAATGTATCATATCAAACAACTCAATTTCTTCCGTTTCACCTTTTGCTTCTGTAATAATTTCAATTAATCCGTTATAAGAGTTATATGTTACATCAATTCCGTTTGAATTGATTATTCTGTTTTCTCTAGTAGTAATAAAGAATTCACATGAATTAACAAAAGCTCCAAATTGATTGTTTTCAGCATATGCTTCATTTACGATTTCACTTAATAATTCAACAACATCACTTTCACTAAATTTACTCTTGATTTCAGGTGCTTTTTTCTCTGATTTTTGTGGAAGTGGATAATAAGCATTTTTAACGAATGAAGCTGCTAATGCAGCTTTATTAATTTTTTGATCAATTTCATCTAGAGAATCAGTAGGGTTAATTCTTACAGTTGAAGAACCTTTAAATTTATTGTTTTCAATTTCAAAGTTTTTATAAACAGTTAAATTAATTTTATCAACATCTTTTGCTCTATTCATTTGCAATTCTTCTTTAATAAAGAATAACTCTGTTGAGTGTTCATGAAAAGATATGATTCTATATTCATCAATATTTTTCTTACTTTTTAATAGACTGATTATATTTTTCATTAGCTTAACCTTCCTTTCGCAAGGATATATGTTCCTCCTGTGGAAGTTTTCACTAATTCTTTATGACCTTTTCCACAGTATCCAGTACCACTTAATTCAACAGGTTTATTTGAAACCATTTTAATTGATTTTAAAAGATCTGGCACATATCCAGTTAAGGTAACAGGACTAATAATATTACCAGTAAACTTGCCATCTATGATTTCTTTACCTTTAGCAATTACACATTGAATACCCCAGTTTTTTGGATCTTCCATTCCACTAAAGTATCCTTCAAGAAGATAACCTTTTTTAACATTTTTAATCATATCTTCTAACGTTTCATTTCCAGCTTCAAAAAATGTATTTGTCATTCTTGCATAGGCTTTTCTTTCATAACTTTCTCTTCGTCCGTTACCAGTAGGAGTAGTGCCAAGTTTCATAGCGCTTAATAAATCACTAATTCCTGATGCTAAAATACCATTATCAATAACTAATGTATCAGTACCTAAAGTACCTTCATCATCAAATAAATATGTTCCAACTTCGACACCAGATAAAGCTCCATCTCTCATGTTAACTAGTTTGCTAGCTACATATTTATTCATATATTCTTCGCCTTTAGCTCTGTTTTTAACAAACATATCCATTTCAACCCCATGACCAAAAGCTTCATGAGCTATTAATCCACTAACTGCAGCGTCACAAATGATTTCATATTCACCTGGTTCAACAGTTTTTGATTTGAATAAATCAATTACAGATTGACTAGCTTCATCAATTTTATTATATGCTTCATCAAAGATTTCATATCCTTTAAGACCACTTAAACCGACAAAATCATATTTGATACCAGATTCGCATTTACCAATAGGAACTAAATACATCACTGTATATAAAATACTTTGAGCTAAATCCTTTTTATTTGAAATAAAGATTTTAGAAACTTTAACTTCTTCAAATGAAGCTCTAAAATCAATGAAATTCTCATGCTTTTTAAGACCTGTATTCATTAAGTCAGTTAATTTTGCTAGCTTCTCTTCGGCTGAAATTTCAAATGGATTAATTTGATACTCAGAATAAAATTCTTTACTTATTTCTTCTTCATCAATTAATGGAAAAGCCATTAATTTTGATCCTTTTTCTAAGTATTTTTCTAAGTCATTTTTAGCGACTTTTCTAATCTCATTTTTAATCAGATCAATATCATCAATTTTGTTAAAAGAATACTCACTGTAATTAACACCATTATAAACTCTAGCAACAAATCCTGTTTGACTCCATCTAGAATCGGTAACGCTACTCGATGATCGATTAACATTATAAGCAGTACCGATAGTTTCTTCACCTAAGACACTGATGTATTCAAATTCTTTACTCAGATCAGTAACCATAGTTTTAATTGTAGCTTTTTGTTCACTCAAAAAACTACTAAGTTTAGATTTCAATTAAATCACTCCTTTATATTAAGTTGTTATCACTAACTGTTATTATAACATATAAAACATGAATTATTTTTAATAAATTTTTCTCATATTTTGCTTTTATAGAAGAAAAATGAATAAATATTTAGAATAAAGTAATAATTTATATAATATAAAGGTATAATGAAATTGATGAAATTTATTCAACCACAGGTTGCTTGAAGATTAGATTATACTCATATATAATTGAATTGTAAGGAGGTAAGAAATGCTCAACTTAGAAAAAATAGGAAATAAAATTACAAAATTAAGAAAAGAAAATCATATGAAGCAAAACGAGCTAGCCGAAACTTTATATGTAACTCACCAAGCAGTAAGCAAGTGGGAAAACGGAAAGAGCATTCCTTCAATAGAAATTCTTTATGATTTAACTAAGTTATTTAATGTATCTATTGATTATTTACTAGATGATAGCGAAATTTTAGACAGTGATTATGAATCACAACTTAAAAACTTTCCAAGAAAATCAATTATTAGTAAATTTCTGCAAAGAGATAACTTAAATGATGAAGTAGAAAAAATCTTTTACTTATTAACCAAAGCTGAAAGAAAAGAAATTTTAAACAAAATCATTAATAAAACAGTAGAAATTAAAATCAAGAATCTTTGGCACATACTAAGTAAAGAAGAAAGGTGGTATTTGCTTAACATTATCATTTCAGGGAAATTGAAGTATGATATTAATGAAATTTTCAGTCAATTTAATGATCTAGAAAGACAACTCGTAAAAAAACATTATATGTTTATTAGAAACAGAAACTCAAGCTCCCTTTTAATAAAGGAGAGATAAAAATGAAAAAAAATAAGATAGAAAAACCAAGACCTAGTACAATGTCAGATTTCTTTAGACTTAACAATTCATATAGAGTCGAAGCATTCTTAGTATTAAGTCAAGCAAACAAAGGAAACTAAAAATAAGAAAAAAATGAAAAAGGAGGAAATATGAACAAATTAGTACATATGTTACCATTTATGGAATCAAACGAATTAAAAGATTTAGCAATTAAAATTATAAATAAGGAAGTTAAGGGAGTAAGAATTGTAGTGTTGTTTCCATTCTTAAGTGGAAAGGATTTAAATGAAGTTGTAGATTTAATGATTGAAAAGAAAATGGGAAGAGAATTAAATAAAGTAATTCCATTTATCAATGAAGAAAAACTTAATGAATTATATGATGCAGTAAAAGATGGTTCAATTGAAGGACTTGAAGAAACATACTTGTTTCCATTTCTAGGGAAAGACAAATTAAAATCAATGTTTAATGATCTTGTTAAAAAAGCTACTGAAGAAGCTGATGACGAACAAGAAGAAGATGACGAAGAGTAAATATCATTAAAAG
This sequence comes from uncultured Candidatus Izemoplasmatales bacterium, assembly GCA_964655885.1. Lineage (GTDB taxonomy): Bacteria > Bacillota_I > Bacilli_A > Izemoplasmatales > Hujiaoplasmataceae > 4572-104. The sequence continues at coordinate 4,553 of CAZZPD010000043.1, forward strand.
AGTTCGGAAGAACTCTTTTTTTTTCGATTGAATTTAGTGTATAATAAGTAAGGTGATAAAAATGTCTAAAAACGCTTATGTAACATTTATTATAAGAAACGATTCATATATTCCAGGCGCACTAGTTTTTGCCTATGGGTTAAAACTACAAAAGACAGTGAATGATTTAGTATGTATCGTATCAGAGAATATTTCAAGCAAAGCAATAAAGTTATTAGAAGTACTTTATGATGATGTCATTGTAATTGATGAAGTTTATGTCCCTCATGAAAGAAGACAAGAAAGACAAGATCGTCCATTTTTATTTTCAAGATTCAATGCATTTAGACTTGGGAAATGTGGAGATTTAGGTAAAAATTACGATAAGATAATTATAGCTGATTGTGATATATTGCCTTTAAGAAAATATGATGAATTATTTAATTTAGAAGCTCCTGCTGGTATCATCAATGAGAAAAAAGAATACTGCATGGAGTATGCTGATGGTAAATACATATCTCCTAAATCAGTTGATATTGATGGAACTTGGATATGGCATAAAACTTATAAAGATTATCCGCATGGAACGAAAATCCCTAAAGAGATAACTGATAGAATAAAAACAGATAAAGAAAATATGGGTGTTAATGCTTCTTTGATGTTATTTAAACCAACGATTCAATTATATAAATCAATTATGGATGATTTATTAGTACCTGAGATTCAAAAAGAAATATCTAGCTATAATTGGCCGGAAATGCAATATATAACCGATAAACTAAGTGGAAGTTGGACTAATGTTGATATCAGATATTCATCATTTAATGGTTATCCAAAAATTGATATACTATATGGAATTCATTATGCGGGTTTAAAACCATGGAGTATTAAAAATAAAAGTATTAAATCATATGGCAAATTTGAAGATTATAAACTATGGTTTTATACTTTTGTTAAAATGATAGACAATTATTCAGAGTTAAAACAAGGGAAATTATTAAGAATTTATAATTACATTTTGGATTTATATAAATCAGATGAATATATATTTAAAAGAAGAGATATTTTAGAATTAAATCATTTCTTTAAATAAAAGAACGACAGGAGAACAATATGAAAAAAACATCTTTGGGAGAAATGATTGCTAATGCAATTAGTCATGGAATTGGATTTTTATTAGCTATTTCAGGAATGATATTATTACTGATCAAATCAAGTGGTACAGCTGAAATTATTTCATCTTTAGTATTTGGTATGTCAATGATAATGCTCTATATTTCAAGTACATTATTCCATTCATTTCCAGAAAAAATGAGAAGAACTTATACAGTATTTCAAAGACTAGATCATTCTAGTATATTTTTATTAATTTCTGGAACATACACACCATTTCTTATTTTAGTAGTTAATAATTTGAGAGGATTTATCCTCTTAGGATTATTATGGATTTTAACAATTTTAGGAATTGTATTTAAATCAATATGGATAGATAAATTTAAAATATTCCATTTAATTATATATTTGATTATGGGATGGAGTGTAATATTAGTGAAAGATGATTTCTTTTCTAACATTGATAATTATACTTTTGTTTTAATTGGAGGCATCAGTTATACAGTAGGTGTAGCATTTTATGTTGCTAGATTTAAATATTCACATTTCATTTGGCATTTGTTTGTTTTAGGTGGAACATTCTTTCACTTTTTAGCAATATATACTATTTTATAATTATTAAAATTTAGAATTATTAATATAATAATTCCTTTTTTTCTATTTTTCTTTAAAAGTGTTAGAATATGTATATAGAAGATAAGAAGGTAATATCTATGGAAGCAATGCTTTATGAGAAGTTAGATCATAAATTAGTAAAATGTTGTTTATGTAATCACAGATGTGTTATTAAGCCTAATCATAGAGGAATATGTGGTGTAAGAGAAAATAAAGATGGGATTCTTTATGCACTTAATTATGGAATTTCAGTAGCCTCTAGTATCGATCCTATTGAAAAGAAACCATTATACGAATATATGGCTAATACAAGAACATATTCATTCGCTACTGTAGGGTGCAATATGGATTGTAAATGGTGCCAAAATTACACAATATCTCAATCACCAAAACCAAATGAAGATATCTTAGGTTATAAAGTAACCTCTAAAAAACATGTTGAAAATGCAATGAAATACCATTGCCCTTCAATATCATATACATACAGTGAACCAACTATCTTTTTTGAATATGCATTGGAAACAATGCAGTTAGCTAAAAAAGAAGGTTTAAAAAATATTTGGGTTTCTAACGGATACATGACAGAAGAAGCCTTACAATTATTAATCCCAACTCTAGACGCATGCAATATCGACTATAAAGGCAATGACAATGTATATAAAAAATACTGCACCGGAAGCAGTAAAGAAGTCTTAAAAAATCTTAAAACGTTAAAAGAAAATAATATACATCTTGAAATTACAACATTATTAATTCCAGGAGTTAATAATAGTGATGAGCAAATTAAAGAAATTGCAAGAGACTTAATAGAATATATAGGAAAAGATTTCATTTGGCATATAACAAGATTTTTTCCAAATTATAAAATGCTAGATGGTAAAATCACAACAATAGAAAATCTTAAGAGAGCAAAACAAATTGGAAATGAATTAGGTATTAACAAGATATATCTAGGAAATATATAAGAGGGTTAAATTATGGCAATTATCAAAACTTTCTTTGTTCCTCATCCTCCGTTAATCATTCCTGAGATTGGTCATGGAGAAGAGAAAAAAATACAAAGAACAATTGACGCTTATCATTCTATAGCAGCTGAAATAGGCGAATATAAACCAGATACAATTATTATTTCTTCGCCTCATTCAACAGTTTATTCAGATTATTTTCATATCTCACCAGGGGTAGAAGCTTATGGTGATTTTTCAGGATTTAGATTTAGTGATTTTATATTTAGAGTAAATTATGATAAAGATTTAGTTGATAAAATCTCAAAATTCGCTAAGAAACACAAAATAAATGCTGGAACATTTGGTGAAAGAGAAAGAACACTAGATCACGCAACTTTAATACCTCTATACTTTATTAACCAATACTATCAAGATTATAAAATAATTAGAATTAGCCCATCAAATTTGCCATTAATAGATCATTATAATTTAGGTAAAATGATTAACTCATTAGTCCCAGAAAATAAAAAAGTAGTTTGGGTAGCTAGTGGAGACTTATCACACAAACTTAAAGCGGATGGTCCTTATGGTTTAGCAGAAGAAGGAATAGAGTTTGATAAAATCATAACCAAATTAATTCAATTAGGAGATTTTAAAGAAATATTAAAATTAAAACCTAAATTTTATAGAAAAGCCGCCGAATGTGGATTGGGCTCATTAACTATGATGGCAGGTGTTTTAGATGGATACAACATCATATCGAATCTCTTATCCTATGAAGCTCCATTTGGTGTTGGATATGCAGTAGCTAGATTTGAGAGAAAAGACTTTAATAGAAGCAGAGAATTTAGTAAGGAATACTCCATTTTAGAAAAAATATACAAGGAAAAAGCTAGAGAAGAAGAGGATGCGTACGTTAGACTAGCCAGAATGTCTTTAGAATATTACATTAATAATAACAAGTTAATCACTAGACCGAAAAAACTTGATGAGGATTTAATTAATAATAAAGCTGGAGTTTTTGTTACATTGCACATGGATGGAAAACTTAGAGGGTGTATAGGAACTATTAATCCTACAACCGCATCAATAGCTGATGAAATTATTCAAAATGCAGTATCATCAGGCACAAGAGATTATCGTTTCTCACCAATTACAAAAGATGAACTTCCAAGACTAGAATATAGTGTAGATGTTTTATTTAAACCTGAACCAATAGAATCTAAGCATCAACTTGACATCAATAAATATGGTGTTATCGTTAGAAGTGGTTATAAATCCGGATTATTATTACCTCATATTGATGGGATTAATTCCGTTGATGAACAAATTGATATTGCAAGAAGAAAAGCTAGAATTAGAGATGATGAACCATACACATTAGAAAGATTCGAAGTTGTCAGACATTTTTAGGAGAAAATATGAGAATTTTACTTGTACAAAATAAAGTATATAAAGATTTAGATGAAACCTTAAAAAACATAAATAAATTAATCAAAGAAGAATTACGCAATCTTCCGGATTTAATTATATTTCCTGAGATGTTTTCTACACCTTATGAATTGAAGTATATTGAATCTTACAAGCAAAAACTTGATTCTAACTTGATTAAATTCTTAAGCAATTTGGCTAAAGATAATCATTGCTATATTGTGGGAGGTTCACTACCGTTATTAAAAGAAGATAAAATTTATAATTCAAGTATAATCTTTAATAAAAACGGAGAAATTGTCGATATTTATGATAAAATACATTTATTTGAGATTACTTATCCAGATGGAACCTATTTTTCAGAAGCAAAAGTACTATCTAAAGGAAATAAGATTGTTACTTTTGATACAGAATTTGGTAAGTTTGGTGTGATGATTTGTTTTGATATTAGATTTCCTTTACTAGCATCAAAATTAATGGAAAAAGATATTTTAGGAATATTTGTTCCAGCTGCATTTAATACATATACTGGTCCTTTACATTGGACAACTACTTTTAGAGCTAGAGCAATTGATAATCAGTTATTTATGATAGGTTGTAGTCCTAGTAGTAATTCATTTGGTAATTATCATACATATGGTCATAGCATTGTTGTTAATCCATATGGAAAAGTCTTAAAAGAATTAGATGGACTAGAAAATGCATTTACAATAGACATTAATTTAAACGAAGTAAAAGAAGCAAGAAAGAAAATACCTATTTTAAAAAATAGAGTTAAATTATAAAGGAAAAGGTGAAAATATGGAAAAAAGAACATATGTAAGTTGGGATTTTATTGAAAAATTTATGGTTGAAGCTTTTAAGAAAGTTGGAATTCCTGAAAGTGATGCATATATATGTGCAGACGTTTTAATGGAAAGTGATAGAAGAGGGATTGAATCACATGGTATTAATAGATTCAAACCTATCTATATAGATCGTATTTTAGCTAAAATACAAAAACCAGTAACAAAGATTGATGTCTTAAAAGAAACCCCTACGACCGCTGTCCTAGATGCCAACGATGGTATGGGTATGGTTGTTAGTAAAAAGGCAATGCAAATGGCAATAGACAAAGCTAAAAAATATGGCATGGGAATGGTAGCTGTAAGAAATAGTACACATTATGGAATAGCAGGTTATTACGCTACCATGGCCAGTAAAGCAGGTATGATAGGGATAACAGGGACAAACGCTAGACCAAGTATCGCACCTACCTTTGGTGTTGAAAACATGCTAGGAACGAATCCAATGACATTTGGTATTCCTACTGATGAAGCATTTCCTTTTGTGTTAGACTGCGCAACTAGTATTACTCAAAGAGGTAAAATTGAATATTTTGCAAAAACTAATAAAGATACTCCAAAAGGAATGGTAGTTGGTAGAGACGGGTTACCAAAAAGTGATAGTAAACAAATCTTAAAAGATTTAGTTAGTGGTCAAGCTGCACTAGCTCCACTAGGAGGTATTGGAGAAGAACTAGCTGGATACAAAGGGTATGGCTATGCAACAGTTGTTGAAATATTGAGCGCTGCTTTACAAGCAGGTAATTTCTTAAAAATGTTGTCAGGAAGAAATGAGTCAGGAGAACTAGTACCTTATCATTTAGGACATTTCTTTATAGCAATTGATACTGAAGCATTTATGGGTCTTGAAAGCTTTAAAAAGACAGCTGGAGATATATTAAGAGATCTAAGAAATTCCGCTAAAGCTCCTGGTGAAGAAAGAATTTACACTGCTGGTGAAAAAGAATATGATATTTGGCAAATAAGAAAAGAAAAAGGACTTCCATTAACAGAAGCCTCAAAAAATGACATTATTGAAGTCAATAAAATGCTAGACATAAATATGGAATTACCATTTTAAGTCTAATAAAAATATAAAAAAG
>CAZZPD010000044.1:0-1544 GCA_964655885.1 uncultured Candidatus Izemoplasmatales bacterium
ATCCTAAGTATGATTATAAAAGGCTTAAATCTTATTTTAATAATAAATATAAAATGAATTATAAAACTTGTAATAAAAGAATAAAATATAGTCATTTAAAGGATGATATAGAAGAGTTTTGATATATTGACTGAGATTATACACCAAAATATTTTAAAGAAATTTTAAACACTGAAACGGTGCGGCTTAATGAAATTAATATAAATGAAAATTATATTACATTTACTTGATTATCTTTTACTTATTACGATTTTCAAGAATCAAAAACTTTAAAAAAATATTATAAAGCATATGCAAAAAAAATACAAAAATTTATTAAGAAAAAATATGATTTAGATTTTACTATATTTATAAAAGGTTTAATTTGTGAAGCTAATGGCAAATATAATATAATTTAAAATTTTAATATCCACTATCAAAAAATGAAATTTAATAAATATAAAATAAAAGCTTGAAATAAAATTAAATATAATTTAACTTATGAGAAAGCTATTGAATTACAGAACGACAAAAAGTCGCCGTTCTATTTGGGTAAAATTATAAAATAATTTTAAATATTAAAATAAAAAATAAAATGAAAACTAAAATAATAATATCACTATCGATTTTTCTTTTATTAGGTATATATAAAGCTGAAGGATATAATTATAATTGAAAAGATTATAATATAGAAATACCTGAGAATATAATAGAATTAGAAAATAAGTATTTTAATAGAGAATTAGATATTAATTCTTATGAATTTAAAATAATTAAATTAAATATTCTATTAATTAAAAAAGGATTAAAGCCTTTATATAAATAAAATATAAAAGAAAATTAAAAAAAGATTTGACTTATAAGAAAAAAAGAATATAATATATACATATTAATAATATATAGCTCCCACGGGATAAGCTAGTAAAAATCTATAAATAAATTAATATAAATTAAAATAAACTGATTTAAAAATCCTTTCGCCCATTAGATTGAGGTACTATAGTATAAGAGTAACGACTTATATGCGAGCAAAGAAAGGTATAGTTAAAATTAATAATTCCTAGAGTTTACTAATACTTAGTAGGTTCTATGGAGAGATTAATCTCTAGGTTCATTTTGTAATAATATACAAATAACCTTTAGCACTTAATTCAAGACTAGCTAGTTAAGCTATAATCTTGAATTAAGTTAATTATTAAAAATAATAAAATGAAAACTTTAGAAATAATGAAAAATGAATTAGAAAAACTTTTTTCTAATTTAGATAAAATTGAAAAATTAGAAGAACAAAAAAAAGAAATTTTAGATTTTAAAAGAGATAAAAAATTTTATATTTTAAAATCTAAAATAAATAAAAAAATAATAAGATTAAAAAGAAAATCTTATGAAATAGATGAAACTTTCTTTAATTCACTATCTGATTGAAAGCCTTGTTCAGAATATCATTTTTGAGGATTTCATAATTATAGATATTTATTAAAAAAGTCTTATGAGAAATTTCACAAGACAAATAAACATAAATACTCAAATTGTTTTTGAGTATATGTAGAAAAACAAAGAAATAG
>CAZZPD010000044.1:1650-10545 GCA_964655885.1 uncultured Candidatus Izemoplasmatales bacterium
TATTTATGTTGAATATATGATAAAAATATGAACTTTATCTTATAGAAATTAATTTATATTTTAAAATAAAAAAATGAAAAATAATTATAAGTGAATTTTCGCTCATTATAATACGGCGAAAAAAGAACTAGATAAAAATTGAATCTATATAATTAATAAATCAAAAGCTTGGACTAGAGAATACGAGCTTAATTATATAGATATTAATTGAGATCTATGCTCAGAATGGGCATATAATAAAAATCAATTAAAAAAATGAATTAATTGGTTAAAAAATAAGGGGATAGAAAATGAATTAAAAAAACTTTGATGCCCGTTATATAAAGTAATGAGTGGAAATTTACACTCATTAAAGAAAGAATATAATTTAATTTAAAAATATGAAATTTATAATAGAATTATTACTTTATTTTTTTGGTTTTATAATAGGAATACCTATTTTTTTTATTATATTACTTTTACCTTGTTTAATAATTTATTATTTCTGACCTTATGAAAATTGAGAAATAATATCTTATATAACTTTATTAGTACAGTTAGCTTATATGTTAGCTATTTGAACTATAGTAACAAAAGAAAAATAAAAAATCTTTTGACTTCTAAGTGAAGTTGATTATAATAGATACAGAGGTTAGAAAATATAGGGACGCTAACAGCATAATAAATAAAATTTTTACTTACAATAAAAAATATTTAAAGCGTCCCGTTATATGGGAAAGTAGCTCAGTGGTAGAGCAAGGTATAAATAAAATAATCTCCTGTTAAGGAGAAAAACAGCAATAAAATATTTTGGAATTTTAATCCCCGTGTCGTTGGTTCGAGTCCAACCTTTCCCGCTATTTAATAAAAGATATTAGGACGCTTACAGTAAAAAAAATTTATGCTAAAAAATATAAAATGCGTCCTGATATATTTATATTTTAACCATATAAATATATGAGTTGATTAATAGATTGATTAAAGAGTAAAAACTCTTTAACTGATAATTGAGCTCTTACTAATGAGAGTTCACTATCGAATATTTTGGACTTATTCTTTTTAGCTTGAGCGAGTAGAAATATGTCTGAAAGGGATATTATAGCTATGTTCTCTAAGGCTTACGCTGAGGATAAAATAATAGCCTTAAAACTACTATTCTGGGCCAGAGATATAAGAGGAGGAGCTGGAGAAAGAAGATTTTTTAGAATAATCTTTAAATATTTAGCTGAAAAAGATAATAGAATATTTAGAGAAATTCTTCCTTACGTGGATAATTATTGAAGATGGGATGATTTATTCTTTGATGAGGAGATATTAAAATATACGAAATCATTTCTTAGAGAAATAATTTCTTATAAGAATATATTAGCTCCTAATACGTTGGGTTTACTATTTAAATGGTTACCTAGAGAGAAAAGTTCTAAATCTAAGTTGGCTAAAATTATAAGAAAGGAGTTATCACTTAGTAAAAAAGAATATAGATTATTATGTTCTCAAAACAGCGATACCGTTGAGAACTTACTTTCAGCTAAAAAGTTTAATGAAGTAGAATATAAGACTGTGCCATCTAAAGCATTTAATCTTTATAGAAATGCTTTTATGAGAAATGATGAGAAAAGATTTGAAGAATTTTTAGATAAAGTTGAAAAATGAGAAGAAAAAGTAAAAGCAGGTGCTATATTCCCAGTAGATATATATAAATCTTATAAAAATTGATGAGATAGAAAATCTATTAACGCACAGTGGAGTAATTTACCTAATTTCTTAGAATGAAATGAAGAGAATATAATGCCAGTTTGTGATACGTCAGGTTCTATGACGTGAGAACCTATGCAGGTTTCTATTTCTCTTTGAGTATATCTATCTGAAAGAATGGGTTGAATTTTTAAAGATAATTTTATTACTTTTGAATGAAATCCTAAACTTCAATCTCTTAAAGGCGATGCCGTTGATAGATTTGAACAAATAAGAAGAGCGAGTTCTGATTGTTCTACTAATATTCAGGCCGTATTCGATTTAATATTAGATATAGCTAAAAGAGATAATTTAAAAGATTCTGATTTGCCTAGTAAGTTACTTATAATTTCAGATATGGAATTTAATGAAGCTGAGACTTGATATTTCTATAATAATAAACCTAAGACTAATTTTGAAGTTATAAGAGAAAAATATCAAAAAGCCTGATATAAGATGCCTTGATTAATATTTTGGAATGTGGATGGTAGAATAGGTAATGTGCCTGCACAGGTAGAAGATAAGGACGTAGCTTTAGTAAGTTGATACTCTCCTTCAATAGTTAAATCGTTACTATGATGAGAAGATTTATCACCGTTATGAGTTATGATGAAAACGTTGAATAATAAGAGATATGATTTTGTAGATGAGATAAAAGAAGATAGTTAATATCTTCTTTTTTAATTACTAAAATAAAATTTTAAATTCTAATAATATAAAAAATGAAAAACTTATTTAATGAGGAAGAGAATAATTATCAAGAGGCTGAATATGAAGAACATAATTTCGGCACATTCTTAAAGAGAAATATAATTATAGCCGTTATAATAATAACTATTATTTCTCTCTTTATATGGCAAAAAAATACTTTTGAAAATAAAGTAGAAGAAGCTAAAAATATTATTTTAACTCAATCTTGAAAGATAGAAGAGTTAAAAGAAGAGACTACTGAATTGTCAGCTCCTTTAATCTATTTAGATAACCTAATAGAGAAAAGACTATTAGATAAATCTAAAGAAGAAAAATTAAAAGAAGAACTTAAAAATTTAAGCGAAGAAATTTTAAATACGGAAGCTAAAATTAGATGTTGAAGAGAAGCTACTTGGAATAGAGAATTAAACTGTGAGGAAGATTATCCCAACTATTTTTTATAAAGAAGGTTGAGGTATTAAATACATCAACCTTTAATGTTACTCATAAATTATGGGATAAGAATGATTGAAGGTTAGAATACGTGAACTATGCGTATGAATTATGAGGATTAAATTTCGTAGCTCTATTAGAAGCTGAAAATTGAATTTGGTCTATAGATAGAAGGTCGCTTAAATGATATCGGATAAATTGAAGAATTTATTATGATTATTGATTTTGTCAGATATCTGAATTCTATCATCCTGAGATATATAATGATAACAGATTTTTTACTGACCGGAAATGGCAGATAGATAAATGTTATAAGTTATGGAGTGGATGAACGACTTTCTATGGTGCCAATAATATTTATAAAACTAAACAAAGATTTAAAATATGAGCAATGTAAATAACCCGTGACTAGCTCTTAACTCCTCTATAGAATACTATATAAAACACTGGAAGTATGGAATAAATTATGAAGATTCCACTATCTTAGTAGACTCAAGTTATAATATTATAGCTTTCTTTGATAGGTGAACTGAGAATATTGATACTATACAGAGTGAAATTCCAACGCCTGGTGGTTTTATAATAGTAAACTGAGAAGGGATAGAAGTAGAAGGAAAGATTAAATATAGACCTTTTAACAAAGAAGAGTCTAGGAAAATCTATTGAGTAGAACTTAATAGATTAAAACAGAAATGATTTAAAAAACAATATGATGAATTAATTGAGAAGATATTAGATGAGATAAAAAATTATAATATTAATTATTTTAAAAATTTAAAATTAAATTATGCAAAATAAACATAACCAGTTTCTATCTGTATGTGAAACTATATGATATGATATAAAAAAATCTGATTTTGAAATTATAAAAAGAGGAGATTGAACTTACTGTTACTGAAAGAGATTTAAAGGTAAGATATTAAAAGATAGATCTTGTACTGAGATAATATTTAAACCTCTTTTTATGAGGAAATTAAAAGCATACTTAGTAGAAAGATTTTGAAAAGAAGATGCTATTAAAATTATATTAGAATTAGTTTGAACTCAATATGCAGATAGATTCTTATATAATGTAACGAAAGATACTTATTCCGTAAATGAAATATAATATGAAACTAACGAATCCTAACTACTGTATAAGAGTAGTAAAGATAAAAGAAACTAATAAATTAGAGTGATTAGATAATCTAGTTGGAATTAATCTATTCTGATATAATATATTAACTTCTAAAGATATAGATTTAGAAGCTCTGCATTTATTAGTAACGGCTGAAACTCAGTTAGATAATGAATTCTTATCTGAAAATAACTTATTCTCCAAATCTAATATGAATAAAGATTTGACGAAGAAAGGTTACTTCTGAAAGAATTGAAGAGTAAGAGCTATTAAATTAAGAGGAAACTCCTCTAACGCTGTGTTAATGCCTTTGAATTCACTATCTTATATCTCTTGATTTAAGAAAATTAAATTTAAAGAATGAGACGAATTTAATGAAATTAATTGAAAAGAAGTATGTAGAAAATATGAACTTCCTGCTAAAGGAGAAAATAAATGAAGTAATAAAGTTAAAGGTAATTCTAAAAAATATAAAAGAATAGATTGAAAGAATTTTCCAGAACACTTTAATACGGAGCAATATCTTAGAAATGAAGATAAATATAAAGAAGAAGATAAATTAATAATAACTCAAAAAATACACGGAACTTCAGTTAGATTATCTAATCTTAAAGTTAAAATTAAACCTAGCTTTTTAGATAAATTACTTAAAAGACAGAGACATACTTATGATTATTTAGCTTGAAGTAGAAGAGTTATTAAGGACTTGAAGTCCGATAAAGAATTTCAACATTATTATAACGTTGAAGAATGAAGTTTAGATATTTATAATAAAGCATTAAATGGTATCAAAGATAAGATACCTAAAGACACTATTATTTATGGGGAACTTGTTGGGTATAATGGTCAAAGTCCTATTCAAAAAGGGTACGATTACGGTGAAGTTATTGGGAAATTTAGCCTTTATATTTATAGAATTGTTTCTATAAATTCAGATGGATTAACTGTTGACTGGCACCGGGATATAATTAAAGAATTCTGTAAAATGAATAATTTAAAATATGTTCCAGAATTAGATAGAATAATAAAAGATGATTTAATAGTTGAAGAATATTTAGATATAAATTATTCTAAATTTGAAATAGATAGATGAAATTATTTTTTTAACGAAAGACCTGTCTACGTTTCACCTGAATTAGTAGATGAGTGAATATGTTTAAGAAGAGAATGATACCCGCAACCTTATATCACAAAGTGTAAATCTCCTATTTTTTACGAATATGAGACTAAGCTTTTAGATGAAGGAGCTGAAGTCGCAGGGTAATTTAATAATTAATAATTTAAAAATGACAATAATTGTAGCTAAAAAATTTAAAGATAGGATAGAAATAGCTTCTGATTCTCAAACTACAGCTTGAAATTTTTACTGGCGCTCAGAACCTAAGATAGAGAAGATAGGAAATCTTATAATTTGATTTTCTTGATCATTAACTGATATTAAAATCTTAAAGAATATTTTTAAAGATTGAGCCGATTTTAATTCTCTTAGAGAATTAGATATAATTCTAGATTGATTTAATGGTAAATCTTTAAATTTAGCTATGATTATAATTAAAGATTCTATTATATATGAAGTTAATTTCGATAATAATTGAAGATATTATTCTTATATTAGAGAAGATTTTTCTTTTATAGGTTCAGGTTATAGAGAAGCTACTATAGCATCAGAGTTTACAGACGACTTAAATAAAATTATAAAAGTAGTATGTAAGCATAATACGGAATGTTCGGGGAAGATTATTAAAAAAACTATTAAAATTTAAAAATTAAAAAATAATATTATGAAAAATAATAAGAAAGGAAATGTATTTATAGGTCTAATATTTATTATATTATTCTTCTATTGAATATATTGGTTTATTACTATGTGATATGGTAATGAAACTGTAACGGAGGAAAAGATAATAGAAGCCACTATCGAGATGACGGGGCAAGGTTCTTCTCTTAGTAGGGAAAAATATATTTTCACGGAAGATAATACTTATTCTGTGGAAGATAGATTTTTTAGATTTCATTTCAATTCAATGGATATCTATAGAGAATTAAAATTAAACGAGGGACGAGTTTGTGAACTTAGAACTATAGGGAGAAGAGTTTGATTTTTCTCTCATTATAAAACTATTTTAGAAGTTAATAATTGTAAATAATATGAAAGATATATTTAAAATATCATTTTTGATATTCGTAGTAGTACCATTTTGATTTATAATATCATTTATTTTTATTTTATACGGGCTTTTCTTAAAGATATTTTTTTGAGATAAAGCTTTAAATAAATTATGTAATAGATTAGAAAAATTTAAAGATTCTTTAAATGTTAAAAAAGAAAAAATGGAAACTAATAGAAAGAATAAAATTAGAATTTAATAATATAATATGAAAAATAAAAAGATAATTAAAATTTTTACTAAGTGGGAAGATACTAAGGAAAAGAATAAAAAGTTAAGAAAATTATTTTATTGATTAATTAAATAGAAAGATGGAAAAAATATCAGTTATAAAATATTCAGATGGGGAAAGAAAAATTAAAGAAGGTAAAACAGAAGTAGTTAATATTGACGTTCCATATTGAACGTTGGAAAAAATAGAAGAACTTAAAAGAACTTCCTATGAAAAGATAAATAGAATCTTAGATTTATATTATCCTGAAGATTGAAGTGAATGAATTTGTGTTATAAGATGAATAGATATAGATTTAATTCTTAATGATTAAACTATGGAAACTTTAGATTATAAAGAGGAAATAGAAGAAACTCCTACTATAGATAAAGCTGTTATAGTAGGAGTTAAAGATAATATTAAAGAAATATTATCTAAAAGAGAAAAGAGAACTATAAGAAGAAATATGAGAAAGATTAGAAGAAAACCTAAAAAGAGAAAGATTAAAAAGTGAGAACGGGCGAAATTAGGAAATTGAAAAACTACTAATACACATCATATAATCTCTCGTTCAGAGGGGTGAACAAATTATATTGATAATTTAGTAGAAATGGAAATTCCTATTCATCAAGCTCTACACTTACTATTTAATAATCTACCTCCTCATTTAATTATTGAGGACATTTTAAATTATTCATATCAAGTAATGGAACCTTCCACTAGAGATTGAATAATTAATGAGATAAAATCTACTATAGATTTTTATCTTAATACTTGATATTTTTATAATAATAAATGCATATGAAAAAAATAATACTAACGAGGGGGATTCCTGCGTCGGGTAAATCAACGTGGGCTAGAAAGCAAGAGGGAGCCACTATCTTTAATAAGGACTCTTTAAGAAAAATGCTTCATAATGGAGTATATTCTAAAATTAATGAAAAAGTAGTAGTTGAAGTAGAAAGAGATTGAGTTGAGACGGCTATGGAATATTGAGCAGAATATATAATAGTAGATAATACTCATTTATGAACTCATAATCAACACGTTGAATTCTATAGAGATTTAGCTAAAATATATGAATATGATTTCGAAGTTAAAGATTTCTACGTTTCAGTAGAAGAAGCTATTAAGAGAGATAATCTTAGAGCTGAAGGCGATAAGGTGGGCGAAGCCGTAATAAGAAGATTAGCTAAATACGCTGCGAATTGAGGATATCCTACTAATCCAGAATATAAAGTTAAACCTCAATATTTTGGAACTTATATAGTAGATATAGATTGAACGTTAGCTTGGATGAAAGATAAAAGGTCTCCATATGATTTCTCTAAAATCTCAGGAGATGAACCTAATAAATTTCTAATTAATTTAATGAATAATTTAGTTTGTGGAGATAATGATATTATTATCCTATCTTGAAGAGAAGATTCTTGTAGAAAAGAAACTGAAAAGTGGTTAGATGATAATAAAGTTCCATATAAGGAATTATTTATGAGAAAAGCTTGAGATAATAGAAAGGACGCTGTAGTTAAAAAAGAAATCTATGAGAATGAAATTAAAGATAGATATAACGTAGTCGGCGTATTTGATGATAGAGAGGATGTCGTAAGAATGTGGCGTTTAGAATTAGGAATACCAACATATGCTGTGCGGTATTGAAACTTTTAATATATAAATAATATAAAAATGAATAATAATGAATCAAGAGACTTAAAGGCTCATATTATAGAAGAAACTATTAAAAGGTCTCCTTCTTTTAGAATGTATCTATGAGAAGAAACAGTAAAGCCTACTAAAGTTAACTCAGATTTAACGGTCGTATGTACTAAAATTTTAATAAATTATTCTACAGACTCTACTGTGACTGAAACTAAATGAGATGTAATTATAGTAGATATGTATGAACTTACATTTAAACCTAATATAAATTATTATGAGACCAAACTTAAATGATAAAATAATGGAAGCTAAGAGCTTCTTAGAAGATAAAGGATATAAGGTAGCTTACATATGAATATATGGCTCTCAGAACTACGATTTAGATATATATAATAGCGAGTATACGAGTGATATAGATTATAAAGCGGTGATTATTCCATCTTTGGACGATTTAGTGTATAATTCTAAACCTTTAAGTACTACTTTAACTTATGAAGATTGACAGATAGATTTAAAGGATATAAGAGTTTTTACTGATACTTTAGTTAAATGTAATCCAGCTTATTTAGAAATTCTATATACGGAGTTCTGTTGGTATAATGAAGATTATGAGAAAATTATTTTTGAAAAAGAAAGTCTAGTGGCTGAAATGTGAGAGTTTTTGCTTAGAGCTTGTTATTGAATGATATTAGAAAAAGTAAAAGCTTTCTCTCATCCATATCCTACTACAGCTCATAAGATTGAGAAATATTGATATGACCCTAAACAGTTACATCATATCGTTAGATTATATTTTCTAATGAATGAATATATTAAGACTTGAAGATATAATATGTCTAATTTAGATTATATTAAAGAATTACTTTTAGATATAAAGATATGAA
>CAZZPD010000045.1:0-10341 GCA_964655885.1 uncultured Candidatus Izemoplasmatales bacterium
CTAAAAAATTATGATTTTGTGGAGGCTTATATGAATAAAACTGATAGAAGAATAGAAGACTTATATAAACAATTTAATAAGATATCAGATTTGGTTTCTTTTTATGAAAAACCAACTGTATCTGATTATTTAGAGTTCTTCATAAATAATCACATAAGTAAACTAATGGATGTTAAGAATAGTGATATTATAGCAGTGATTTTTATTTTGGCTTATGATGAACATATAGAAGAATTTGAGGATCAAAATTTCTATGAGAATATATTAAGAACTTTGAGGGTTTGGAGCAGAAGAGATGATATTTTCTATTTATCGATTCATATGTATGACAATATGGGATTCAATAAATTAGATAGAGAAAAGTTTGAAGAACAATCTTTAGAGGATTCAGTTTCATATGAAGAAGTAGCATATGATCTATTGAAATCTAGAAATGTGGAGATTTTGAAATCTTTACCTCGTGCTCCTTTTAAACAAATACTAGGTTTACAGAAGAAGAGTCAAGTGAATTATGACTTAAGAGAATTGGTTGACACTTTATCGTTTGGAATGTATGATTCTAATACTTTTAATAAGGTGCTTGTATATAATTTATTATACGTTTCTCCTTTTTCTCATTCGACGATGTCACTACTGATAGATTTAAATGATGAAGAAGATGCTAAGAATTTAATGAGATGTATGATTAATGCATATGAAGTGACTCACGAAGAAACATTGCGTAATAAGCCAAAAGATTTTTATAATCAAGAAGATAATAATGAATATATTCTTGCGCTAGATAGTTTAGGTTATTTATGTAAAATGTCGAATGATTATGAAGAAGCAATTATTCATTATGAAAAAGCTTTATATTACGATGATTTTGATAGGTTAAATATTAGGGCTGCATTGTTATTCCCATATATCACAACAGGAAATCTTGAAAAAGCGAAGAATATTCAAGATGAACTACCTGAAGAATCTATACACAAAAGATATATGCAATTATATTTAGATTTTCATGCAGGTTTGGCTATTGCTGAAGTGTTTAAGAAAGCTTATCAAAGTTCTATAGGTATTATGCATGGGATAATATCAGGAACCATTCAATTCTCAAAGTTAAACCCAGAAGAACAAATTTTTGTAAATGACTTTTACCAAGTAATGACGAATGACTATAGATTTGTTGAAAGATTAAAGGAATTACTATAAATTTGACAAAACACAACATATCGACTAAAATAGAGTTGAATTCGAAATAAGTCGAAAGGTTGTGTTTTTTATGTATATAGAAAGAAAAATAGAAAAGACTTTAATCAAAATATCTAAAATGTTTAAAGTAATGTTGGTTACAGGGCCAAGACAAGTTGGTAAATCGACAACTCTCAAACACCTTTTTGGTGATACTTATAATTATGTTACTTTAGATGATGTTTTAGAATTGGAACTAGCTAAGAATGATCCAAAATTATTCTTTCGAAATAATCCTTTACCTTTGATTATTGATGAGGTTCAATTAGCTCCAAATTTATTTAGAGAGGTAAAAAGGATAGTTGATGAATCAGATAAGAAAGGTCAAATTATTTTAACAGGTTCACAGACTTTCCATTTAATGGATGGAGTAAGTGAAAGTTTAGCAGGTAGAGTAGGAATTATAGATTTTCTTGGTTTATCCTATCGAGAGAAGGTAGAATCAGAAATTGATGTACCGTTTTGTCCAAAGGATTCTTACATTAATTTGAACAAATCAAATAATAAGGACATTGATTTGTTTAGCTTTATTCATAGAGGTAGCAAACCTGAACTAAATAAAGACAAAAACATTGATTGGAAGCTATATTATGCATCTTATATTAGAACATATTTAGAACGAGATGTCAGAAGTATATTGAATGTTAGAAACTTGGATTTATTCTCAAATTTCATGGTGGTATTAGCATCTAGAACAGGGCAAATATTAAATTATAGCTCAGTAGCTAATGAGATAGGGGTTGATTTAGAAACTGTAAAATCCTGGATAAAAGTATTGGAGACATCGGGTATAATTATTTTAATTAAACCTTTTTATAATAATGCGATTAAAAGGACAATTAAATCTCCTATGTTATACTTTTTAGACACCGGTCTTGTAAGCTATTTATTAAGCTGGCTAACAAAAGAAACTTTGGAAAAAGGAGCACTTAGTGGAGCAATATTGGAAACTCATGTAGTAAGTGAAATTGTGAAAAGCTATAAACAAAATGGGTTTTTAGATCTTCCGATATTTTTCTACAGGGATAAAGATAAAAGAGAGATTGATCTAGTTATAAAGGAAAGCGGAAATTTATATCCAATAGAGATTAAGAAAACTATGAATCCAAACATCAAAATGACTAAATCATTTAGTGTTTTAGAAAAAGCGATTGGATATGAAGTTGGCAACCAAGTGATAGTTTGTATGATAGATAAAATGATCTACTTATCTTCAAATATATTGGCTTACCCTATTAAGATGATTTAATATATAATTTATATGTAAATGATTCACGATGAGCCATACCATAAGTAATTGTAAATAATAGCATTCTAGGCTTTTTTTAAATGATAACATTATTAAATATTCTATTACGAATAATAGATTTAACAATTAATAAAAAATGAGATTAAATCCTAAGAATAATGATAGCTTATTTTTAATAATAATAGTTGTCTTATTTCTTGCATTATATAATATAGTATTGCTCTATGTTCAAATTCTTCTCTTGTTACAGGTAACTTTTCTTCCTTGAAACCTTCTAATAATGTGTCAATTTCCTCTAACTTGTTTGTTGCATAATCCTTTACACCAATATTATTTGATAAGCTATCTAAATATGCGATAACTATTTTAGTTTGAGGATACATTGATCGTAGCTTATCAGATTGATTGCATATATTCTTAAGAATATCGAATTGTTTATTCCTCATTCTTGAATAGTTTAAAATATCTTGATGATTCTTCATAATCAAGTCTCCAGTTACCTGGTTAATTTTATCTAAAGTGTCTTCTATTCTTTTTTCTAACTCAAAAGTAAATTTACATGAAGGCTTTTGAGTTTCAATTTTATCTTTAATATAAATGATATGTTCTTTGATTGTAGAATCCAAACTATGACGATACTTATTCAAAGCATTAATTGATTCAGATGGGTAAAATATATTGAATAGTAATGCAATTCCAATCGCAATGATAAACATAATAATCGTTTCTGAAATAAATAGAAGTGAGAACTGGCCAATTACTAATAAGTGTGTTACTGCCACTACTGAAGGTATGGTTCCTTCTTGTAGGTTAAATTGAAAACTACTAAAAACTAATAGGATAATAAATACGAAATAAGCAACTAGATTATAACCAATTAATACAAATAAAGCAGAAGAAAGAATCACTGAAATAAAGAATAAAATGATTCGTTTACCTGCTATTTTTAATGACAATGATTTCGTTTTCTGTATAGAAATCATTGCAAGTATTCCAGCAGCTAGATAGTATGTTATTCCTATTAAATAGCTTATGTAAGTTGCTAGTATTGTCACAACAATTAATTTTATGATAGGATGAATATGTTTCATGGTATCACCTCAAATATAAGTATATCATATTATCAAAATTTGTATGGCTAATTACCCTTATGAGTACTTGGAATGAGTAGTTATTAATTACTCTTTCTTCAATTTCTAAATATTTTATATTCTACCTTGAGAATTTAAATAAATGCTATTTTTAATATAAAAAAAGAAGACATCGTATAGGAAAGTGTTCCTTTAAAACAGACAATAAAATAAAAAGAGTCATTTCACGACAAAGTCAGCTATTTTTTTATGCTTTTACCCCTAAAACATTAAAAAGCTATTGACAACTACCCCAATGGGGTATAAAATAAGACTGTAAGAGGTGATTATTGTGTCTAGAAAAATTAAGATAATCAGAGATAATTTAGAACTCACACAAGAACAAGTTTCTATATTAACTGGAGTACCAGTTAAAACACTAAGAAATTGGGAACAAGAAGTAAGAAAACCAAGTGATTGGACGATAGACTTAGTCATGGATAGACTTTTAAGAGTAAAAATGGAAGAGTGTGCAAATATAGATGAAACTACTGGTATTTTATCATTCTTAACGATTAAGGAAAATGTAAGTGATTTAGCTAAAAGTTATGATATAGAAAAAGTATATTTGTTTGGGTCATATATAAAAGGAACAGCAAAAGAAGATAGTGATATTGATATTTTTATTGAATCATCATTGTTTGGTCTAGAATTCTTCGGGTTTGCAGAAGCTTTAAGAGAACGTTTAGGTAAAAAAATTGGGTTATTAAGTAATAAAACAGTTGAACCTAAATCAACTATTGAAAATGAAATATATCAAACTGGGATATTAATATATGAGAGATGAAGCATATATAAAAAGGCTCATAAAATATTGTAGTAAAATTAGCGAATACATGAAACCTGTGTCATCATTCAATGATTTTGCTTCAAACTTAGAGAAGATTGACGCTGTGATATTAAATCTTGAACAAATAGGTGAAACAGCTAAGAAGCTAACGGTTGAAATAAAAGAAAAATATTTAGAAGTTAATTGGCAAAGCATTATAGGTCTAAGGAATATGATTTCACATGAATATGAAGGTATTAGATTAGAGATAATATACATGATAGCTACTAAGCATATCCCTGTTTTAATGAATAACTTAAATAATTAAGATGTAAAATTGAGTATCACTTTGGATTGTAGTATAATTAAAGTTGTATAAGGAGATAAGTTTATGAAAAAAAAGTTATTAGCAATAGCAATGTTATTCTTTGTTTTTGCATTGTCTTCATGTCAAAAGGAAGTTGATACTAAAATCATCACAGGAGAAGAACAACAAGTAGCCCAAATATCTGATGATAATTTTAGTATTATTCTTTATTCTGAAAAAGATATATACAGTGATACAGAAGAAGTTAATATATTAGCTACAATACAATATATAGGTTCTAGTGATTCAATAGATATTTATTCAGGAGAGCCTTATGCAGGGTTTACTGTTGAAAGTGATGGGGTTGAATACATTTTTACCTTAGTAGAAACTATGCTTAAAACTACTACTCTAGAAAAAGGTGTAATATACGAGTTTCCTTTGTTAAAAGTAGGAGGATTTAGTGAAGATGCTGAAGATGCTGATTTTTGGCGAGAGTTCTATAGTGAAGAGAAAATGCTTTTTCCAATAGGACAATACCAAGTAACTTTTTCTACAAGGTTTTATACAGATGATTCCCCAGATTTTCAATTAAGTGTACAATATCAGTTTGATGTGAATTAATATGATATAAATAGACTCTCAACTATGAGAGTCCATTTTTTAATTAATTCACTGTTACTGATTAGATAAAGCTTGATTGATATGGTTTTACTAATCTTAAATGTGGTATACTATATAAGAATAATTTATATCTATATTTTTAGATTCTCTTAATGATAGGAGGAAATATATGCGTATATGCTTAGTTGATGATGATTCAATACAACTTGATTATCTAAATATAATTATTAATAAGTGGGCTAATAAAAACAATATATTAGCTGAGTTATATTTTTATCATAGTGCTGAAGAAATGTTATTTGAACATCCTAATAAATATCCTTATGATCTGATTCTTTTAGATGTTCAAATGGGAAATATAAATGGAATTGAACTAGCTAGGAAAATTAGAAAAAAAGATAAAAATATTATCATAGCATTTATCTCCGGTATGGCAAGTCATGTGTTTGATGGATACGAAGTACAAGCAATTAGATATATATTAAAACCCGTTAAGGAAGATAAAGTATATGAGTTACTCGATTATGTAAATGCTCATATAATTGAAGAAAATTCATATTTTATTATTTCTATTTCAGGAGAGAAAAAAAGAATAAATTATGATGATATCATATATTTTGAATCCATGGGACATTATATAGTAGTTCATTTATTAGATAAAGAATTTGATTATAAGTATAACATCAGTGATTTATGTGATGACTTAGCTGGTACTGAATTTATTCGCACGCATAGATCTTATGTGGTTAATATGAAATATGTTGAAAAAATCACTAGAAATGAATGTCAATTAATACATAGTATCAATGTTCCTTTAAGTAGAAACTCATATAAATCAGTAAATGAGAAATTTATAAATTACTATAAAGAGAAGGGTGCATAATGGAATATATTATTGTTATACCGATTTTGATTGTAATTATTTATAGTATTTTTCTAATACATACAAAAAGCAAACTTCATTTGTTATTGATAGGATTTGCTGTTTTTATAGTGACATTGATATCTTATTTTGTTTTACTAAATTATGTAACACTATCTGAAAACTTAGTATCAGTATTAATGATTGATACATTAATATGCTTTTTTATATTGAGGCTTCAAAACAAAGCATCGCTTTCTTTTTGGGCTCTGTTTCTCATTTCAGTTGGATTACTAGTATTCCTTAGTTATCAATTTAATGAAGCCGCAATATATCTTAGTTTTTTAATTTCAATCGTTTTTTTGTTAGCTGAAAATAATCAGATTTTTATGAGAAAGTCCTATGAAGAATCAGCTGCTGAATATCAAAATAAGATTCTAAATAAACAAGTAGAGGAAGTACAGAATATCTACTTAACAATGAGAAGTTGGCGTCATGATTATCACAATCATCTTCAAAAGCTAAAAGCTCATATTATGATGGATCAAATAAAAGAAGCAAATCAGTATTTAAATGAATTAGAAATAGATTTAGATCAGGTCAATCAGTTAGTTGAGTCTGGAAATGTCAATTTAGATGCAATTCTTAATTCCAAACTTACTTTAGCAAATAAAAATAACATAAACATAAACTATAAAGCACAAGTTCCTCAAAAACTAACTGTTACTGATATTGATTTATGTGTGTTAATTGGAAATCTAATTGATAACGCAGTAGAAGCGTGTAATAAGATTACTGATGAAAGCCCAAGATTCATTCGCGTATACATAGGAATATTTAAACAACAATTATATATTTCAGTATCAAATTCTACAAATGAAGTCATTCGAAAATTAGATGATGAATATATCTCAACAAAAAGAGGAAATCACGGACACGGATTAAAGAGAATCAATAATATTGTTGAAAAATATGCAGGATATATTAATCGTCAAAATGAACCTAAAGTATTTGTTTCAGAGGTGCTTTTACCATTATAAATAACCACTAGTGCACGAAATTTAACACTTCGTGCACTTTTTTTTTATGTTCTAAGATTTTATTGTATAGTTAAGATGGAGGTACATGAATGAAAAAATATAGTATTTGGAGTAATGCATTATATGTATATTCAGTAGCGAATCAATTTAATAAGAGTTATAAATACAAGTTGATATTTAGTATCATTCTTAGATTATTGATTCCTATTTTTGCAACATTTATTCCAGCAGTTGTTGTTTATTTAATCATTAATGGATATGAAATTCAAACGTTTATATTGTTAGTGGGATTGATAGTCTTGGTATTTGCAATTTTAAATTTTGCAAATACTTATTTCTCTCATACATTATTTTTTGACAAAGTATTTATTAGATTAAATGCTTTCTTTACTATATTAAGTAACAAAGCAATGGCTACAGGATATGAAAACATAGAGTTTGAAAAAGGTCGCAATAAACTAATGAAAGCTGTTGGAGCAATCGAGGTAAACAGAGTAGGAGTAGAACTTCTCCTACAATATTTTCCAAGACTGATTATTAGTGTTGCAGGGATCTTATTATATAGCACATATATTGTATCGATTAATTATATTATTGTATTGGTTTTAATTGGTATGGCAATTATGAATTTCTTATTAAATATTTATGCTCGTAATTATGAGAAAAGAACGGGGAAAGAATTAAATACATATCGAACAAAATTAAAATATTATCAAGATGAAGCAAATAAACTTTCTAATGCAAAAGATATAAGAATTTACAAACTTGAGAAATGGTTTTATAAAGGAATTAAACTTTTTACAAAGAAATTTTCAACGACGATGATGAAACAAAAATTTCGTTATTCTTTAGCGAATCTATCAGATTCAATATTTTCAATCATAAGAAACTTACTTGCTTATACCATATTAGTTACTATGGTATTGAATGGAAATATTAGTGTTGCTGAATTCACATTTATGATTGGGATAGTGGTTGGATTCGCTGTTTGGCTAAATCAACTATCTGAAAGTTATGGAAGAGTAAAAGAAGCTAGTTTAAGAATTGATCACTTTAGAGAGTACATAGATATGGATGAAGGAATTAACTTAGAAAAAGGTAAAGACGTTGATAAATTACTAAATAGTAAATTATCAATTGAATTCAAAAATGTTACGTTTACATATCCAGATGCTTTAAAGCCTACCATTAAAAATTTAAATTTAAAAATAGAAGCTGGTGAAAAGATTGCGTTAGTAGGAATAAATGGAGCGGGAAAAACAACACTAGTAAAACTATTAACTGGTCTATATAATCCTACAGAAGGAGATATATTGATTAATGGCATTCCTGTTAGTGATTTTAACAGATATGAATTTTATAAACTATTTGGTGTTATATTCCAAGACATTCACCCTTTACCATTTTCGATAGCTCAAAATATATCAGGAAGTATAGAAGAAGAACAAGATTTAGAATTAGTAAATAATGTACTTGAAAAAGCAGGTTTATCTGAAAAAGTTGCTTCTCTAGAAAAAAAGGAACAAACAAATTTAACTCAGGTGATTGATGATAAAGGGATAGAGTTATCAGGTGGTGAGTTACAAAAACTAATGTTAGCGAGAGCCCTTTATAAAGATTCACCAATCCTAGTTCTAGATGAACCTACAGCAGCATTAGATCCATTAGCTGAACAAGAATTATATGTTAAGTATAATTCTTTAACTAAACATAAAACTTCGCTTTTTATCTCACATAGATTAGCCTCTACTCAGTTTTGTAATAGAATTATCTATTTAGAAGCTGGAATGATTTTAGAAACTGGTACTCATCATGAATTGATGAAGAAAAAAGGTAAATACGCTGAAATGTTTGAGATTCAGAGTCAATACTATAAAGAGAATATAAAGGGGGATACTCTAGATGAAATCTAAAGGAAAAACATTCAAAGAGATGATTGATGTCATAAAGATTTCAAACAAATCAGATAAATTATTCTTTCCTCTTATCATTCTAAGGTCAATAGTAACCGCAAGTTTTCCTTTTGTAGGAATTATCTATGGTGCACTTATACTAGATGGGTTTATTGATAATTTAGGTAAAACAGCAATCATGGCTTATGTTTATCAAATGATTATCATCAGTGGAATTCTATTAATATCTAGAACAATTTTAAATTTCTTTTGTGATCAAAAAACAAATCTTATTACATTAAGATTAAATAGTGAAATCTCAAGAAAGACTTTAAATCTAGATTATGAACAATTAGAATCACAAGAAATGAAAGATTTAATCTCAGGAGCTAATCAAGGTGTTTTATTCTCGGGAGGAATCGGAACTTGTATTAATTTTTTAGGATATTCCATCGAAAATATTATATCTTTTCTATACTCTCTTACCTTAATTGTAGCTTTATTTCAAAAGGTAGACTTAACTAACCCTGATATGATTACTAAGATATTTAATAGTCCGTTATTAGGTGTGGGGATTATTCTATTAATTATCTTTTCAGTATTAATAAATTTTAGAGTTGTCAAAAAAGTGAATAAATTACATCATAATATATATGAAGAAAACATTACAGTAAATAGAATGTTTCAGTATTTACGAGATTCTTCAATGGATTATAAGATAAGTAAAGATGTTCGATTATTTCATATAGACAAACTACTATCAAATAAAATCGATGACACATGTTATCGATTTGGTAAGTCTTACTCCAATCTTGAAAAGAAAGCTGGAAAAATGACTGCTACAGGCGGAATATTACAGAATGTAGTTTTATATACTGCTTACGCAGTTATTGGAATTAAAGCTATTCTAGGACTTATATCTGTAGGAAATGTATTATTGCTTGTCAGTGTAGTAACGACTTTTAATACTGCAATTGTTCAGATTGTTAATAATATCTCTTCTGCAGGACATCAAACAAAGTACTTAGTTCTATATAAACAATATTTAGAGACAGAAACAAAATTGTATAAAGGAACATTACCTATTGAAAAACGTGATGATGGAGAGTATGCGTTTGAGTTTAAGAATGTTTCATTTCACTATCCAAACAATGATGAAATGATATTAAAAAATGTTTCTTGGAAAATACAAACAGGCCAAAAATTAGCAATTGTTGGCCCTAATGGAGCTGGGA
>CAZZPD010000046.1:0-10234 GCA_964655885.1 uncultured Candidatus Izemoplasmatales bacterium
TTTTTGGTATAATATAAGTAGGTGGTAATATGATTGGAAATAAAATCTTAAAGTTTAATAACATTGAAAGTACAAACACTTTTATCAGGAATAATATAAAAAAGCTTAATCATGGAGATTTAGTTGTTGCTAAAACCCAGTCAAGAGGAAAAGGGAGACTTGGTAATACATGGGTAAGCGAAGAAGGAAACTTGTATTTTAGTTTCTTATTAAAAGAGGACTTAAGAAGAAGTGAACTTTTTAACATCATAATGAAGTGTAGTGTATCAATTATAGAAATCTTGCATAAACATAATATTAATGCAAAGATTAAATATCCAAATGATATTGTTGTTAATAAACAAAAAATATCTGGATTTTTAATTGAAAGTATTGGATATAATGACATAAATAATTTAATAGTCGGTGTTGGTATTAATATAAATCAAAAAGCATTTGACAATATTAATATTAAGGCAACTTCTATATATAAAGAAACAAAGAAAGTTTCAAATTTAGATGATATATTGATGGATTTCATAAAAAAATATAACAATATTTATGATTTGAATGATGTATATTCAAAGTATATCAATAATTCAGTGATTATTGGTATGGAAGTAGCTTACAATGAATCAAATTACAAGATAAAGAATATTCTTAAAAATGGAAATATTCTTTTAATTAATGAAGAGAAAATTGAAAGAAATGTAACTTATGGAAATATAAGTTTTAAAGATTATTATCAAAAAAAATAAAAAAAATATTAGAATAAATGAAGGTTAATCTAAAAAGAAATATACATTTTCTTTTGATTAACTTTTTTTAATACCCCGAGATATAGAGCTTTAAGGGGTTGAGTATCGTGAACTTAAGTTTATTATACAGGTAGTATTTATTAAAATAAATAAATTCTAAATATTTGAAATTCAAACTAAATTGACTTTGATTAATTTTCGTGGTAAAATATTCAAGATTTTATAAATCAATAACGGAGGAAAAATTATGAATTTTAAACAATTACAAGAACTAATCGCTGATGGATTAGGAGTAGAAAAAGAAAAAGTTACTATGGAAGCTGATCTTGCAAGTGATTTAGGAGCAGATTCACTTGACGCAGTTGAATTAATTATGGCAATTGAAGATGAGTATGATATTACAATTGATGATGAAACTGCACAATCTTTTAAAACAGTAAAAGAAATAGTGGATTATTTAGAAAGTAAAGAATAGTTTTTCTAATCTCAGTATTTATTACAATGACGATAGGAGACAACTATGGATATAAAACAATTAAAGAGAATAATTAAAGAATTTGAAGATTCAACTATACATAAGTTAGAAATATCTGAAAATGATTTTACTGTCAAACTTGAGAAAAAACCAGAACCTGTAATTTCTGTCAATCCAAATCAAGTTAATCAATTGTATAATGATGAATCAAATGATATTGAAATGAAACAAGACATTAATAATAATGTATTTGTTAAAGCACCGCTAGTAGGAACATTTTATGATTCTCCCTCTCCAGAAAGTGATTCTTTTGTTTCAATTAACCAAAAGGTTAAACAAGGAGATACTCTATTTATAGTAGAAGCTATGAAAGTTATGAATGAAATAACAGCTCCGGTATCAGGTGTTGTTAAAATGATCCACGTTCAATCAGGGGCAATGGTTGAGTATGGGCAAGTAATTATGGAGATTGAAGAATAATGTTTCAAAAAATTTTAATTGCAAATCGGGGAGAAATTGCAGTTAGAATAATAAGAACATGTAAATACATGGGTATTGAAACAGTAGCGGTATATAGTGATGTAGACAAAGATAGTTTGCATGTGCAACTAGCTGATGAAGCTGTATGTATTGGCGGAGCTAAAAGCTCCGAATCATATTTAAATATGGAAAATATTATTACAGCTGCTATTAGCAAAGGTGCAGAAGCAATCCATCCCGGATTTGGTTTTTTAAGTGAAAATAGTGCATTCGCTGATTTATGTAAAGAATGTGGTATTAGCTTCATTGGACCAAATGCATCAGTTATAAAAAAAATGGGAAACAAATCTAAAGCAAGAGAGTTAATGATTCAAGCAAATGTACCCGTTGTTCCTGGTAGCAATGGAAGCGTGAAAAACCTTGAAGAAGCTAAAAAAATCGCTATAGAGATTGGGTTCCCTATTTTAATTAAAGCAAGTGCAGGTGGTGGAGGAAAAGGTATGCGAGTAGCATACAATTTGTCTGAGTTTGTTTCTTCTTTTAAAACTGCCAAAATGGAAGCTAAAAATGCTTTTGGAGATGATACTATGTATTTAGAAAAATACATTTTAAATCCAAAACACATTGAGATACAAGTTTTAGCTGATAAATACGGAAAGACAATTCATTTGGGTGAACGAGATTGTTCAATCCAAAGAAGAAATCAAAAAGTTATTGAGGAAGCACCAGCAAACATTAGCGCTGATTTAAGAAATAGAATGACTCAAGCCGCTATAAAAGCTTGTGAAATAGTTAAATATGAAAATGCAGGAACAGTAGAGTTTCTGGTTTCTGGTAATGATTTCTATTTTATAGAAATGAATACCAGAATACAAGTTGAACATCCAGTAACAGAAATGATTACTGGTCTTGATATTGTTAGAGAACAAATTAGGATAGCATCAGGAGAAAAATTAAGTATTAATCAGGATGAAATTAAATTTAATGGACATTCAATTGAATGTAGATTAAATGCTGAAAATCCAAAACTTAACTTTAAACCTGGACCAGGCAAAATAAGTCATCTTCATATTCCATCTGGACCAGGGATTAGGTTTGATAGTTTTATCTATATTGATTACATTGTGTTACCATATTATGATTCAATGATTGGTAAGCTTATAGTTAAAGCGGATACAAGAAGTGAAGCGATTAATAAAATGAGAGCTGTTTTGGAAGAATTAGTTGTGGAAGATATTCCAACAAATCAAAATTTACTTTATATGATCATGCATGATTCGGATTATGAAAATGGAAATTTTGATACTTTCTTTATTGAAAGGAAACTTGATTCTTTATTGGAGTATGATGAATATGAATAAGATATTAAGTACTTTAAATAAAAGAAAACAATTAAAGTTAAATATCCAAGCTAGCAATAATGAAGGAGACTTCGCAAAGAATATTAAGTTAGATGTTCCTGAAGGCTTATATGAAAAATGCCCAAATTGTAATAAAACTATTAATATGAAAAAAAATATAGAAAATGACTATGTATGCTCACATTGCGGTAATCATTTTAGAATGAGAGCGATTGATAGAATTAACTATATTATTGATAAAGGAACATTTGTAGAAAAAGGATTAGGTTTTATTAGTCTAAATCCTTTATTTCAAGATGGTTATGAAGAGAAACTTTTAAAATACAAAAACGCAACAAATTTAGATGAAGCATATATCTATGGATTTGGTCAAATCCACGGATTGCCATGTGTTATTGGAGTCATGGATAGTTATTTCTTGATGGGATCAATGGGGAGCGTAGTTGGAGAGAAAGTTACCAAAAGCTTTGAATATGCAATTTATAAGAAATTACCAATAATTATCTTTACAGCTAGTGGCGGCGCTAGAATGCAAGAAGGTATTTTTAGTTTAATGCAGATGGCAAAAACAAGTGCAGCAGTAGCTAAACATAGTAAAATGGGTAATTTATATATAAGTGTATTAACGCATCCAACAACTGGAGGAGTAACTGCGAGTTTTGCGACACTTGGAGATATTATTCTTGCTGAACCAAACGCTTTAATAGGTTTTGCTGGCCCTAGAGTGATTGAACAAACGATTAATCAAAAACTGCCAGAAGGATTCCAAAGAGCAGAATTTTTAGAAGAAAAAGGTTTTGTAGATAAAGTTGTTCATAGAAAAGAAATGAAACATACTTTAGCTAAACTCCTTGCTTTACACAGGAGGAAATATTAATGGATATTTTAGCTAAAGAAAGAAAATTACTTGAACTTGAAAAGCAAGTTGAAGAATTAGGAAATAATGAAGCAGTAAATAAATTGAAGTCAGAAATTGAAAAGTATAAACACAATGAGATGACTAAATTAACAGCTTGGGATAGAGTGTTGCTTGCTAGACACCAAAAAAGACCTACAGCTCTAGAATTTATTAATTATATGTCTCCAGATTTTATTGAGTTACATGGAGATAGACTATATAGTGATGACAAAAGTATTATTGGAGGAATTGGTTCAATAAATGGAGTACCATTTACGATTATCGCTCAACAAAAAGGAAAGAGTTTAGAAGAAAATTTAGAAAGAAACTTTGCTATGCCCCATCCTGAAGGTTATCGAAAAGCTTTAAGATTAATGGAACAAGCTCAAAAATTTAATAGACCTATAATTACTATTATCGACACACCTGGAGCTTATCCTGGTATTGGAGCTGAAGAAAGAGGACAAGGACATGCAATTGCTCAAAATCTATTAAGAATGTCTGAATTTACAGTTCCGATTATATCAATTGTAATAGGCGAAGGTGGTAGTGGAGGAGCGTTAGCTCTAGGTGTAGCTAACATAGTATTAATGTTGGAAAATGCGATCTACTCAATATTAAGTCCGGAAGGATATGCAAGTATTCTTTGGAAAGACGCAAGTCTAGCTCCAAAAGCTGCAGAAGTAATGAAACTTACTGCTTATGATTTAGAAGAATTTGAAATAATTGATGGAATAATTAAAGAACCTTTAGGTGGAGCTCATTATGATAAAAGAGAAACATTTAAAAGAACAAAACAGGCAATTATAATTGAATACAATAAATTAAGAAGATTAAGTGGAACTGAACTTCAATATCGTAGAACCAGCAAAATACGTAAATTTGGCTTTTTTCAAAGGTTTAATTACGATAATCTTGGAGGGATTAAGAGATGATTTATACACAGATTTATGGGACCGGAAGTTATGTCCCTAAAAAGTTTTTAACTAATGATGACTTAAGTAAAATTGTAGATACGAATGATGAGTGGATTTTTACTAGAACGGGAATTAAAAAAAGACATATATCAGATGGTGAATCAACACTAGATTTAGCATACAAAGCATCTTTAAGAGCAATCGATTCAGCTAAAATTGATAAATCAAAAATTGATTTAATAATTGTAGCTACAGTAACTAGTGATTTTGCTTTTCCTAGTGTTGCAGGATTGTTACAAGCAAAATTAGATATTATTGGGGCGACAGCTTTTGATATTAACGCAGCTTGCAGTGGATTTATTTACTCACTTCAAATAGCAGATAAAATGATCAAGGGTGGAGGTTTCAACAACGCCTTGATTGTAGGAGCCGAAACATTAACTAGATTAACTGACTGGAGTGATAGAAACACATGTGTTCTCTTTGGGGATGGTGCAGGGGCTTTTATAATTGGAAAAAGTGAAGAAAATAAAATTGCTGATATAATTACAGGTTCTCAAGGCGACGTTGATATGTTATTATATTGTAAGAATCCAGATTTAAAAAACCCAAAAGAAAATAAGATTAGCAAACAAGATCATATTCACATGAAGGGTGCTGAAGTCTTTAGATTTGCGACAAGAATAATGCCTAAGACAATACAAGAATTGTTAGATAGAAACAAATTAACAATTGATGATATTAGTGGTGTAATTTCTCATCAAGCAAATCAAAGAATTATTGATAAGGCTGGAAGAGAATTAAAAATCCATAAAAGCAAATTATTTATGAATATCAGCGAATATGGAAATACATCAGCCGCTAGTGTACCAATAGCCATAGATGAAGCTATTAAATCATATTTTCTTAAAAAAGGAGATAAATTTATCACAGTAGCTTTTGGTGGAGGATTGACATGGGGCGGAGCGCTCATTACATTATAGGAGGAAAATATGGACTTAAGAGACTTATTAGGAATTGAATATCCAATAATTCAAGGTGGAATGGCAAATATTGCTGATCATCGATTAGCTTCAGCAGTAAGCAAAGCAGGAGGATTAGGATTAATCGGCGCAGGAGGCTGGGATGTCGATAGAGTAAGAGAAGAAATCAGAAAAACAAAAAAACTTACTGACAAACCTTTCGGAGTTAATATCATGTTAATGAGCCCACATGCAGAAGCTATAAGTGATCTAGTTATTGAAGAGAATATAAAAGTAGTTACAACAGGTGCAGGTAACCCTGGAATTTATATGAAAAAATGGAAAGAAGCAGGTATTATTGTTATACCTGTTGTTCCTAGTGTTGCTTTTGCTAAAAGACTGGCTAGAAGTGGCGCTGATGCTTTAGTAGTTGAAGGAACAGAAGCTGGTGGACATATTGGCGAAATAAGTACAATGGTTTTAGTACCTCAAGTAGTCGATGCGGTTGATATACCTGTAATAGCAGCTGGAGGAATAGCTGATTCAAGAGGACTTGATGCTGCTTTTGTATTAGGTGCCAAGGGTGTTCAATTAGGTACCGTTTTATTAGCCAGCCATGAATGTCCAATTCATGAAAATTATAAAAACAAAGTATTAAAAGCTAAAGATACTGAAACTGTTGTAACCGGTAGACAAACAGGCGCACCAGTAAGAGTATTAAAGAATAAGATGGCTAGAGAATATTTAGATTTAACTAAATATGGTAATGCTAGTTTAGAACAATTAGAAAAATTAACTCTAGGATCTTTAAGAAAAGCAGTTTTTGATGGAGACTTAGATGGTGGTAGTTTCATGGCGGGTCAATCAGCAGGTTTAGTAAAAGAGATAAGATCATGCAAGGAAATTCTAAAAGATATTTTTGAAAATAGTTTAGTATATAAAGGAATAATAAAATGAAAATAGCATTTATGTTTTCGGGCCAAGGATCTCAATATTTAGGAATGGGTAAAGAATTTTATGAAACATATGATTTTGTAAAAGACATATTTAATACCGCAAGTCTTGTATTAAATTATGACATGACAGAAGTAATGTTCTCTAATCAAGAAAAACTTAATAGTACAAGATATACTCAACCAGCTATGTTTGTATTATATAAAAGTATTCTAGCTGTATTAGAAGAAAACAATATAATGGCCGATTATAGTTTAGGATTAAGTTTAGGTGAATATGGAGCTTATTTACATAACAACGTTTTTGATTTTAAAACAGGATTAAAGATCTTAGAAAAACGCGGAGAATACATGGATTTAGCTTCAAAAAAAAATCCTGGACTAATGAGTGCTATATTAGGTATGGAAACTAAGGTTTTAGAAGATTTAGTAAATAAAGTTTCTGGTTATGTAAGAATAGCTAACTATAACACCTATGGTCAATTAGTTATTTCAGGTGATAAAGAAGCCGTGATTGAGCTTAGTAGTTTAGCTAAAACTAATGGAGCTAAAAGAGCAATCCTTTTAAATACTAGTGGAGCATTCCATACAAAAATAATGGAAGAAGCAAGCTTGAAATTTAAAGCTTACTTAGAAAAAATAGAATTAAATGAACCCAATAAGAAACTTCTTGTAAATGTTACAGGAGATTATTATAAAAACAATATTAAAAGACTAATGGTAGAACAAATAACTAGTAGTGTTTTATTCTATCAAATGATTGAAAAACTAATGGCTGATGGAGTAGATACATTTATAGAAATTGGACCTAAAACATCACTATGTAGTTTTGTAAAAAAAATAGATAGAAGTCTTAATGTTTTGAATGTTGAAGACATTCAATCACTTAATAAGACTTTATCTAAAATTGGAGGTTAATATGTACTCATTTAAAGACAGAACAGTCATAGTTACTGGAGGTAGTAGAGGAATAGGAAAAGCAATCATACTTAAATTCAGCGAATTAGGAGCTAATGTTGTTATTAATTATGTTAATTCTGCAAATAAAGCAAAAGAATTAGCTACTACGATTCTTAATAATGGAGGAAAGGCTTTGGTGATCCAAGCAGATGTATCTAATTTTGATGATAGTAAAAAACTTATTGATAAAACTATAGAAGAATTTGGTAAAGTTGATGTGTTAATAAACAATTCAGGAATTACTAAAGATAACTTAATGTTAAGAATGTCTGAATCTGATTTTGATAAAGTAATATCTGTTAATCTAAAAGGAACATGGAATATGTGTAAAAATATAACCAGACATTTCCTAAAAAATAAATCTGGGTCAATTATAAATATTTCAAGTGTTGTAGGTCTGATAGGTAATGCTGGACAAGCTAATTATGTTGCTTCAAAAGCAGGTATTATTGGATTGACTAAATCATTAGCAAAAGAATTTGGTTCTAGAGGTATTAGAGTTAATGCGATAGCTCCAGGATTTATTAAAACTGAAATGACTAATGATTTACCAGATAGTGTTAAAGAAGAATATTTAAAACAAATTCCATTGAATAAATTAGGCAATCCTACTGACGTAGCTAATGCATGTATTTTTTTAGCTAGTCAAGATGCTAATTATATTACTGGTCAAGTAATAAATGTCAATGGAGGAATGGTGTAGGAGGATTATATGAGAAGAAGAGTAGTTGTTACGGGGATCGGTGCTATTACACCTATTGGAAATGATGCAAAAGCATCTTGGGAGAACGCAAAAAAAGGTGTTAATGGGATTGATTTTATTAAAAGCTATGATCCAAGTGAATTTGAAGTTCAAGTTGCAGGAGAAATCAAGGGATTTGATTTTGAAGAGTATTTTGGTAAAAAACAATTAAGAAGAATTGATAGATTTATTCAATTGGGATTAATAGCTTCAAAAGAAGCTGTTAATGATAGCGAGATAAATCTTGATGAAATTAATAAATTAAGAGCTGGTGTTTACTACGCTAGTGGAATAGGTGGACTAAGAACCATTGCTGAGCAAGAAGATAGAGCTAGAGATAAAGGATATGATAGATTAAGCCCATTCTTTATACCTGCATCTATTATTAATCTAGCCGCGGGAAACATAGCTATTGAATACGGATTCAAAGGAGTGGCAATCAGCAATGTTACAGCGTGTGCTAGTGCAGCAAATAGTATTGGTGAAGCTTTTAGAGCAATTAGAGATGGGTATTTAGATGTAATTATTGCTGGAGGTAGCGAAGCAGCTGTAATACCTTTAGGGATTGCTGGATTCACGGTAATGCAAGCTTTAAATAAATCTAATGATCCGAACTTTGCTAGTATACCATTTGATGAAGCAAGAAGTGGGTTCGTTATGGGAGAAGGCGCAGGCTCGTTAATTTTAGAAGAATTCGAACACGCAAAAAAAAGGAATGCAAAAATCTATGGAGAGATTGTTGGTTATGGAGCTACATGTGATGCCTATCATATTACAGGCCCGGACCCAGAAGCTAGTGGCGCAATGAATTGTATGTTAATGGCATTAGAAGATGGGAATATTTCACCAAATGAAGTGGATTATATCAATGCACATGGTACAAGCACTCCTTTAAATGATAAAGTTGAAACTTTAGCAATTAAAAGAGCATTTAAAGAACACGCATATATTCTAAATGTTTCTAGTACAAAATCAATGACAGGACATTTACTAGGAGCTAGTGGAGCAGTGGAATCGATATTTACTTTGTTAAGTACAAAAGATGATTATATACCACCAACAATCAATACAAAAAATTTGGATCCCTTATGTGATTTAAATTATACTTTAGGTAATGGCGTAAGAAAAGAAGTTAATATTGCTATAACTAACAGTTTAGGTTTTGGCGGACATAATGCTACATTAGCATTTAAAAAGTTTAAGGAGCAATAGTATGATATTAAATAGTAATCAAATACAAGAAATCATACCACATAGATATCCATTCTTAATGATTGATAGAGTATTAGAATTAGAACCAGGTAAAAGAGCTGTAGCTATTAAAAACGTATCATCTGGAGATGGATTCTTTCATGGTCATTTTCCACAAGAGCATATCATGCCTGGAGTATTAATTATTGAAGCTTTAGCTCAAACAGGAGCTGTAATCATATTATCATTGGAAGAAAACAAAGGTAAAATTGCATATTTTGCGGGTATAGATAAATGCAAATTTAGAAGAAAAGTCATTCCTGGAGATACACTTAGATTAGAAGTAATAGTTACAAAAGCTAGATCTACTGTAGGTATAGCTAATGTAAAAGCAACAGTAGATGGAGAAATAGCTTGTGAAGCAATATTAAAGTTTGCGATACAAAGATAAGAAAAACAAAAAAATTGTGATTAAAAAATAAAAATTGTTTATTTGACAACCATATATTTTCATGATAAAATACAAAAGATTTTATATTTATTCTAGGAGGAAAAACG
>CAZZPD010000047.1:0-9907 GCA_964655885.1 uncultured Candidatus Izemoplasmatales bacterium
CTCTACCAGCAATTTTTACAATTGGTTTATTTTCTAAGTCATGAAGTTGTTCTTTGGTATAGCTTTTATAAGCTTCTTTAAATGTTTTAGTGTTATGTGTGCGATCGAACCTATCGCCAAATGGATCAATGTTCAATTCTTTTAGAGAATCAACTTTTTCTCTTCTAATTATTTCTTGTTCTGTTAATTTTCTATCCATAATTTCCTCTATTCTATTTGACTGCCTAAAGCTAATTGCAATTTAGATAAGTTATTATACATAACAGATATATAATCATCGCCATTAGCAATATCATCATCAGTCAGTGATTGTAATATATTAAATTCTAATTTTATTGGGTTTAGTTCTAAGTTTTCAAGCTCAGTAAAAATTGCATTAGAAAGTGGAGAAGAAGTATACATTTCATAAATCACATATCTTATATTATCTTCAAGTGCATGATTAACAATTTTTTCTTTTTCTTGATTAGTAAATTGTTCTGTTTCTTCGTGATATCCAGGAGAAATTGATAAGTATTCAAAACCATAATCTTCTCTTAAATACCCATATATATTAGTTGAAGTAAGGGCTAATTTTTCAGCTGCAGAAATAATTTCTAAGAAAGAATCACTTAAATCCTGTAATCTTTCGCATAAATCAATGTAATTAGATTCCATAATTCCTTCAGGGTCATCAAATTTTTCAATGATTTTGTCATAAATTAAATTAGCTGTTTGTTTAACTCTTAAAGGCGAAATCCAAAAGTGAGGATCAATACCTAAAGAATGACTATCTATCATATCAGTATCGTTGTCCTCTTCATGAATGTGAAATTCACCTTGAATAAATTGAATATAGTCAGTTTCATCTTGAACCTTTACTAATTCAACTTGTTTATCTGTAAAAATACTTGTAATTTGTGCATCTATATAATAATCATAATTAGCTCCTACATAAAATAACAATTCAGCTTCAGTCATAGCAATAATTTCTTTTGGAGACCAGTCTACTGAACTCTCATGTGAAGTAACACCTGGAACAATACCAACGGTATATTCAGTATTTTCAAATATCTCTTCTACGATATATTGCATCGGATACACTGTTACATATATATCATTATTTTCTTGTTCAAAAGAACAAGAAAACATAGATATTGTAGCAAATAAGAGCATAATTAATGTAAATAATTTTTTCATAGTTTTCACCCTGGTTTATTATAACGTATTTATTTTACTAATTCAATTTTTTCTCTTCAATAATTTCATACATATTTTGAGAATTTTCTTTAGTAGCGTATGTTGTCACTTCTTTTATTTTTACTGTTAATTCTTTGTTTCCGTAAGTAATTTTTAATACATCATCTTCTTTTACATCAGTTGATGGCTTTGCAGGTCTATCGTTAACTTTGATTCTCTGGTTTTTACTTACTTCTTTAGCAATGGTTCTGCGTTTAAAAATACGAGAAACCTTTAAAAATTTATCTAATCTCATAATTAATCCTTTTTATAAGAAGAAGGGATACATTGTGTATCCCAAATAATTAGTTTTTATCTTCCTTAATTTCTTCTTTAACTTCCTTTTTTGGTTTTTCTTCTGTTTTTTTAGCTTCTAAGTCACCTGCTAAAACATTATCCCATCTTGATAATTTTCCCGTTTCAGATATTTCATCAATATCTTCTTTAGTTAATGTTTCTACTTCTAACAAGTAATTAGCAATTTTTTTGAGAAGATCTAAGTTATCTTTAATTAATTGTCTAGCTTCTTCGTAACATTCGTGAATAATTACTCGAACTTCTTTGTCAATTTCAGTTGCAACTTTTTCAGAAAAATTACTATGTTTTCCATAATCTCTACCTAAGAAAACTGTATCTCTATCTTTTTCATATGTAATTGGTCCAAGATTTTCACTCATACCATATTGTGTAACCATTGCCCTAGCAATAGCTGTGGCTCTTTCGAGGTCGTTATGTGCCCCAGTGGAAATTTCATTAAAAATCACTTCTTCAGCTACTCTACCACCAAGTAATCCTGTAATCATTTCGCGAAGATTTTGTCTTGTTTGAAGGAAGGCTTGTTCCTCTTCAGGCAACATTAAGTTATATCCTCCAGCTTCTCCTCTAGGAATGATTGTTACTTTATGAACAACACTGGCATTTTTTAATTTTAATCCAACAATTGTATGTCCAGCTTCATGATGAGCAATGAATTGTCTTTCTTTTTTAGAGAAAACTCTAGATTTTTTAGCAGGGCCCATTAATACTCTATCTACAGCTTCATCAATATGATGTAATTCAATTTGATGACGATTTTCTCTAGCGGCTAATAAAGCAGCTTCATTCATTAAATTTTCTAAATCAGCACCTGTAAATCCAGGAGTTCTTCTTGCAATTTCTTTGAAAGTGACCGAGCTGTTAATCTTTTTATTTCTTGAATGAACTTTAAGAATTTCTTCTCTACCTTTAATATCTGGTTTACCAACATAAACTCTTCTATCAAAACGTCCTGGTCTAAGTAATGCTGGGTCTAAGATGTCTACACGGTTAGTTGCGGCCATTACAATGACACCTGAATTGTGTCCGAATCCATCCATTTCAACTAGTAATTGGTTAAGTGTTTGTTCTCTTTCATCGTGTCCTCCACCAAGACCGGTACCACGTTGTCTACCTACAGCATCAATTTCATCAATGAATAGAATACATGGTGAATGAGATTTTGCTTGTTTAAACATATCTCTAACCCTTGATGCACCTACACCAACAAACATTTCTAAGAAATCTGAACCAGAAACAAAATAGAATGGAACTTTAGCTTCTCCAGCTACAGCTCTAGCAATTAGAGTTTTACCTGTACCAGGAGGTCCTACTAAAATAACACCTTTAGGAATTCTAGCTCCTAAATCAACATATTTTTTAGGGTTTTTCAAGAAATCTATAATTTCTTGTAATTCTTGTTTTTCTTCATCTGCACCAGCAACATCTTTAAATGTTGTTTTTTGGTTTCTACTTACTTTAGCACGACTCTTACCAAAATCAAATGCTTGACGATTTTGATTAGCTCCATTTCTCATCATGTAATAAATCATAAAGATAAATCCACCAGCGATTAGTACGATGAATATGATATTAGCGAAATTATAATTTGATGCTGATATAAATTGATAAGTTATATTATTATCTGGATTAGCATCGTTATTAATTGTATATATTAAATCCTCAACGAAATTATATCCGTCATCATTTGCTAAATAAGCTATAAATTCACCGCCATCATTAACTATTGTACCGGTAACTTGATAAGCACGATAATTAAGTTCTCCTGATTTAGGAGTGATTTCTAGTGTGTCAATATAACCACTTTCAATATATTCAATGAATTGATCATTTGTAAGAACAATTGGACTTGATGTGTTAGCGTAACTATATATAATAGCTATAACAATAACAAGAAGTACAAAAATAGCTAGAAACTGAGTTGTTCTACTATTTGTTGGCTTATTGGTTGTTGGTTTTTTATTTGGTGTTGGCATATGTTCCTCCTTACTTGGTGTAAACTTCTTCCTTTAATACACCCACATATGGTAAATTTCTATATTTTTCATCGTAATCTAAACCGAAACCTACTACGAATTCTTTTGGAATTGTGACTCCAATATATTTTGGAGTAAATTCAACAACTCTACCCGCAGGTTTGTCAAGTAAAGTTACAACTTCTACAGAGTTTGCTCCTCTGTATTTTAATAATTTTGAGATAACACTAATTGTTTTAGCAGTATCAACAATATCTTCTGCGATAAGAATATCTCTACCTTTTACAGGTATATCTAAATCTCTAGTTATTTTGACATCACCAGTAGATTGTGTTCCTCCGTGATAACTCTGAACACCCATTAATTCAATGTCGATGTATAAGTCAATATTTTTCATTAACTCTGTCATAAAAGGCATACAACCTTTTAATAGACCAACAACTAAAGGATCTTTCCCTTTGTAATCTTCAGTGATTTGTTTTCCTAGTTTAATGCATGTTTGTTTGATTTCTTCTTCTGAAACTAATACTTTTTTAATATCTTTTTCAAGCATTTTTGTTACCCTCCTGATAAATTATATAGATTATTTCATTTCCAGTAGTTTTTTTCTTGTAAACATTAGGAATCCAGATTATTTCATTGTGTTTATCTAACACTAACGGAATTTTATTTCTTGTTTCCATTGGAACCTTTTTGTTAATTAAAATATCTTTGACTTTCTTTGTTCCTATTTTAGTGTTTATTTTATCTCCATTTTGACGATTTCTAATTGTCAAAGGAAAAATTAAATCTAAATTATTATAACATAATTTGTATATAATACCTAAATAATTGTTTGGTTTTTTAGTTATAATAACTAAACCATTGTCAGGAAGTTTAATTGTTTGCGGGTCATTTACTATAAATTTATAATGATTTTTTTCGGTTGATAGAGCTCCAAAAATCAAATCATCATAACTTTTATATACGCTCAAATTCTTATCTAAATCAATTTGGATTTGAGGTTTGTCATTATTAATCAACCCAATAACATCATCAATATTTTTGTATGTTAGTTCTAAAGTGTTATTAGTTTTTAAATTTATCACTCTCTTAATTACATCAATTAAAACAATTTCATCTAAAGATTTTAATGATGTAATGGTTAAGTGGTAATTGTCTTCTTTTTTTATTAGATTATTTTCTAGAAATTCATTTGCTAGTTTTTCAATTAGTGCATAAGCTTTTTCTTGATAATTAGAAAATTGAGTAATTTTATCTAGATATTTTGGGTTTTCATTTTCTAATAAAGGTAGAAGGTTATGTCTAAATCTATTTCTTGTATAGTCGTTTTCTTTGTTAGAAGAATCTTCATTAAATATGATGTTGTTCTTTTTTTGATAATCCCTAATTTCAGACCTAGAAACCGTTATTAAAGGTCTAATAATTTGAAAGTCTTTATAATATGATTTTTGTAATATTCCTCTATATCCCTCAAAAGAAGAACCCCTTGTAAGTCTCATTAAAATAGTTTCTGCATGATCATTTTTATTATGAGCTAAAACAATTTTATTTGCTTTTACTTTTTTTGCTATTTCGATAAAGAAATCGTATCTTTCAACATGAGCATAATCATGAAAATTATCATAATCTTCATTTTTTAATTCTTTAGTATAACAATTGATGCCTAATGAATCACAAGTTCCAACAACTAGTTTTAAATCATCAGCACTGTCAACTCTTTTTTTGTGATCTACATGACAAACCGTTAATGTAAGGTTTAATGAATTCTTGATTTTATTAAGGTAATCTAACAAAACCATAGAATCGATACCACCGCTTACAGCAACGACTAAAGAATCGTTTTCTTTAATTAAATTCATATTAAAATTTTCAAGCATGATATCACCCCCTATGATTTCATTTTAGTACTTAAAATGCACGATAAGAATTTTATCAATTTTATGTGATAAACTCATGTTGTTTTTGTAATCATCTTGCAAATTTTACAAAATTACAACACATTTTGATATAATATAATTAATAGACTGGAGATAAATATGAAAAAAGTAATTTTAGCGAGCAATTCCCCTAGACGAAAGGATTTAATGAGATATTTAAATATTGATTTTGAAATTAAACCTAGCGATGTTGAAGAAATAATTAATCCTAAACTAGAACATGAAGATCTAGTAATGGATTTAGCATTTCAAAAAGCATATGACATATTTAAAAACAATAAAAATTCTGTTGTTTTAGGTTTTGATACATTAGTCGTTGTTGATGATTATGTTTTAGGAAAACCTAAAGACAAAGATGAAGCAAAAATGTTTTTGAATATCTTATCAAATAGAAGACATAGAGTAATAACTGGCTGTGCAATTTTAACTAAAGGATATTCTAAATCATTTTATACAGATGCGATAGTAACTTTTGCTAAATTAACAGAAGCAGAAATTGATGAGTATATTGAAACAAAAGAGCCAATTGATAAAGCTGGAGCTTATGGAATTCAAGGATATGGATCTAAATTTGTTACTTCTGTAAATGGTGATTATTTCACAATTGTTGGGTTTCCAATAGCCAAAGTTTATCAAGAACTTAAAAAAGCATTAAATCAATAAGGTTTAAAAACCTTATTTTTTTGAGGATTTAATTGCTTCAGCAATCACTTTTGGTACTACTTCATTAAAAATACTTGGTA
The DNA here is from genome assembly GCA_964655885.1 of uncultured Candidatus Izemoplasmatales bacterium. Classification (GTDB taxonomy): domain Bacteria; phylum Bacillota_I; class Bacilli_A; order Izemoplasmatales; family Hujiaoplasmataceae; genus 4572-104. The sequence continues at coordinate 6,193 of CAZZPD010000047.1, forward strand.
AAATATATTCGCTGCTCAATTCTTCATCAGAAACTAAAGAAGCTAAAGCATTCATCGCTGTTAATTTCATATTGTAAGTAATTGTCTTTGCTCTCGACTCAAGAACTCCCTTCATAAGGCCAGGGAATACCAAGACGTTGTTTATTTGGTTAGGATAGTCGCTTCTACCAGTTCCAATAATTTGAGCTCCAGCTTTTTTTGCTAGTGGAGGTATAATTTCTGGATCTGGATTCGCTAAAGCAAATACAATTTTAGTGTCAGACATAGATTTAACCATTTCTTCAGTTAATATATTTTTTGCGCTAACACCGATAAAAACATCTTTACCCTTAATTAAATCTTCTAATGAATCGATATTTTCTTCAGGTGAAATAACGAGATTTTTATCAATTAGTTCCTTTAGAACATCATTATATTCATTGTATCTTGTTGAGTTGACTACACCGCTTCTGTTATATGCATATATTTCTTTGACTCCTGCAAATTTTAATAGTTTAATTATTGCATTGCCAGCTGCTCCGGTTCCAGAAATAATAATTTTAAGATCTCTAAAATCTTTTTTTAAATATCTTGATGCGTTTTTTAAAGCAGCACCAACAACAATAGCTGTTCCATGTTGATCATCATGAAATACAGGAATATCTAGTTTTTCTTGAAGAGTATTTTCGATATAAACACATTCCGGAGCTTTTATATCTTCTAACATAATTGCGCTAAAAGTAGGAGCTATTCTTAAACAAGTTTCTATAATTTCATCCGGACTATTTGTGTTAACACATATAGGAAATGCTTGAATTTTTGAATATTTATAAAGTAAAGCAGATTTACCCTCCATGACTGGTAAAGCAGCTTCAGGCCCAATATTTCCTAAACCTAAAACAGCGCTACCATCGGTTACAATAGCTACAGTTTTGCCTTTTAAAGTATAGTCATAAGCTTTTTCTTTATCTTTGTGTATTTCTAAACAAGGCAAAGCTACTCCAGGAGTATAAGCCATATTCATATCTTCAATAGTATCTAAAGGAACATTTGGCAACACATCCAACTTACCTTTGTTTTTTTTATGTAAATTTAGCGTTTTTTCTTTAAAATCGTTCATTATGCACCTCAGCTAATTAATATATATTTATTATATCATTTAAATTATTCTATTTCACATATTTTTTCCTTGCTTTTTAAAATATTATTTGATATAATACTTTTGCATTTGAAATATACTTTCTATGATATAAAAACAAATCATGGCAGAAGGAGAATATTATGAGAAAAGGAATTCACCCAAAATACCATAAGATTACTGTGAAATGTTCTACATGTGGTAATACATTTGAAACCGGGTCAACAGAAAAAAGTATTCATGTTGATACATGTTCAAATTGTCATCCATTCTATACTGGAAAACAAAAATTCACTGTTATAGCTGGTAGAATTGATAAATTCAACAAAAAGTATGGTATTAATGAAGAAGAAAATAAATAAAAGCCAAATATTTTGGCTTTTTTTATTGTTTTTTTTGATATAATAAAATACAGATAAAGGAGAGGTTGTTTTTATGTATTTAACACAAAAAGATGGATGGATTGAAGTTATCACTGGACCTATGTTTGCTGGTAAAACAGAAGAATTAATTAGAAGAATTAGAAGATTACAATATGCTAAGCAAAATATTATCGTATTTAAACCTGCTATTGATGATAGGTATGCATCTAATGAAGTAGTTTCACACAACGATAGTAGAACGCAATCTATAAACATTACTAAAGCAAGCGAAATAATGAGATATGTTACATTAGATACTAATGTAGTAGCCATAGATGAAATACAATTTTTAGACGAAGAAGCAGTTGAAATCTGTGAGTATCTAGCTGACCATGGTGTAAGAGTTATCGTATCTGGTTTAGATAGAGATTTTAGGGGAGAACCATTTTCTTTTATGCCTAAATTATTATCTATCGCTGAGTATGTTACAAAATTATCTGCTATTTGTGTTAAGTGTCACACTCCAGCAACTAGAACCCAAAGAATTATTAATGGTAAACCAGCTAGATATGATGACCCTATTATTTTAGTAGGAGCTAAAGATTCTTATGAAGCAAGATGTAGAGATTGTCATGAAATACCAGGAAAGCCTAAGAGATATGATAAGCTTGACCAATGATAAACTATACATGAAAGAAGCTTTAAAAGAAGCTGAAATAGCATATAAATTAGGAGAAGTACCAGTTGGGTGTGTAATTGTTAAAAATAATGAGATTATTGCTAGAGCACATAATCTTAGAGAATCAAAACAATCAAGTATCGCTCACGCTGAAATTTTAGCTATTGAAAAAGCATGTGAAGTTGTAGGCTCGTGGAGGCTAGAAGATTGTGAATTATATGTAACTTTGGAACCTTGTTTAATGTGTTCTGGAGCGATAATTAATTCAAGGATAAAAAGAGTGATTTATGGAGCATTAGAACCTAAATTTGGTGCTCATAAATCACAAACAAATGTGTTTGATATTAAGTTTAATCATATGGTTGAAATCACACCCGAAATATTGGCTGAAGAATCAAACAAATTACTTAAATCTTTCTTTAAAAGCTTAAGGAAATAAATTAATTGATAATTTAATTTAATGTGTTATAATATTTGATGGAATCTCATATGAAGCATCTTCACTCAATAGATGCCCACGAATTAGGTCAGGTCTTGACGGAAGCAGCCTTAAGTAAGGTGTTTATGTGGGTGGAGATGCTTGATGTGAGATTCTTTTAATTGGAGGGAATTATGGCATTAATATTTATGGACTTAGATGGAACATCTTTAGATGGTGGAATACCAGCTAAAGGAGTAATTGAAAGCATTAAAAAATTAAGAGAAAATAATCACATTGTAGCTATTGCTACAGGTAGAAGTCCAGCGGTACTATATGATAAACATAAAGAATTGGGAATTGATTATCTTGTATTAGCTAACGGATCGTATGTAGCATATAAGGAAGAAATAATCTATGAAAAGAGTTTTCCAAACGATGTTGTTAAAAGATTAATGGAATATACAGATCAACATAAAATGGATTTAGTTTTTGAGTATATTGATGCATATGTAGCATATAGAAAAGAAACAGAGATAGTAGATTTTTTCTCTGAGGTATTTAATATAGAGAAACCCAAAATTGATAATAAGTTTTATCCGAATAGACATATATACGCAGGAATAGTTTTTAATCACGAAAAAATCAAAGAAATGGAAGAATTATTCCCTGAGTTAGTATTTCATTTATCTAATGAATATGGTTATGACGTTAATTTAAAAGGAGATTTAAAAGCTCATGGAGTTAAAAAACTAATTGAGCATTTAAACTATCCCTTAGTGGATACGTATGCTATAGGTGATAGTCATAACGATATAACAATGTTAAGAGCAGTTCAACATGGTATTGCTATGGGGAATGCCTTGACTGAAGTTAAAGAAGTAGCTGAGTTTGTTACGACAAACGTTGATGATTTTGGAATTAAAAATGCATTAGAACATTATAATTTAATCTAGTTGTTTTGTATTAAGAAACATATTTGATAAAATGATATTGAAAGTAAGTGATGATATGTACGATGTAGTTGTAATTGGTGGAGGCCATGCAGGAGTAGAAGCTGCTTTGGTATCTGCCAGATTAAATAAAAAAACAATACTTATAACCGGAAACCTAAATATGGTTTCTTTTATGCCGTGCAA